>NZ_LIRO01000064.1:0-124007 GCF_002742025.1 Limnothrix sp. PR1529 | reverse complement strand
GGGTAGGACTAGGGGTGGGACTAGGGGTAGGACTAGGGGTGGGTTGCGATGGCTCAACGGTGACGTAGGGCAGGGCATCAGCTAACAACAGCTTGCCCGCTTCTTCCTTGCGCCAGTCTTTGTTGGGGTCGATGTATTGGTCGATCGAAGGGACAGAACCACTAAATCCACGCAACCGCACAACGATATCGTTGTAGTCCCGATCGCTCCCTTGATCAAGGCGCAAATCCTCAAACACGTAGGTGTTGCCTCGGGTTGGGTCTGAACCCACCTCCACCAACTGCCCAGCTTGGAAGAGCTGATCCGGGTTGGCGGTGGCCATGGAATAAAGCGGACGGCGCGACCCCTCCGCCTGTGCTGCACCCGTGGCAATGTCCGCCAGTTTGCCATCGGGAATCAGGATCAAGCCATATTTGGCCCCGGGAGTGATGCTGAAGGTTTTGACTCCGTTGAAGGGGCCTTGGTTGAAGTTGTCTTCGTGATTCAGCTTGCCGCCGAACTTTGCGCCTTCGGTGCGATCGTCAATCAGCAGGTGACCGCTGGGGGAGTTGGTGGTGGCGCGGCGGGCGGCTTCTCGGTGGAAGGCATCGCCCGTGAATTGCTCCATTCCTTCCAGGGAAAAAATGCCTAACTGAGTATTGCTATAGCCGCCACCATCCCATTGAAATTCAACGCTGGCCGTTGCGCTCAGGGCCGTGAAAGCGCCGGAGGTGAACTGAATGCTGGGGGATGTGGGTGCGGTGGACAGGCTGGTAAGGGCGGGCGTTGGCTCGATCGCCCCAGTGCTGCCGTCCGGTGTGGTGGATGAGTCATCCAGTGGGTCACCGGTCAAGGGGTCGATCGGCGGGGTTGTTCCGCCCAGTCCGCCATCGCCGGTTGGCGTGGATGGGCCGTTGCCCAGCGCGGGGTTACGGCGCACGTTTTGGGTGCGGCCTGCTGGAATCGTGGCTTGTGGGTCGGAACCTAAGATGGGATCCGTGAGGCTACCGGTTTGTAATTGCTGGATTTGTTCCAACCGCTCGCTGGTGGAAAGGCCATTGGCCAAGATGGGTGGCAACAGTCGGCTGAGGTCGATCGCTGGCTGTGAATTTGGCACAACACCGAAAGGAGTGGGTTCTGCAAACTCAGGCAAACCGAAGATAGAGTCCGACATGATGATGCCACCGAGCAAGAGTAGACGTGCGACCTAACTGAAATCAACTTAAGTGATCAAAAAGTTAAATCACAAGACTTATAAACAAAAACTGTCGGGATCAGAAACTGGATTAAATAAATTGAAGTCAAAATTGCACAAATTTGGCACGAGGCGATCGATAGAAATAATCCTGTGCGGTTTGGTGATTTAAAGGTCGATCGAGTGTGGATTTTGCGACAGGTGTTGCGAGGTCACCGGCAGGGGTTGAGGCGAAGACTGAGAATTCTGGCCTCAGAATGGGTTGGGCGGCATTGAGTCAGCAAAATTCGCACCTCTAGAGAAACTGAGGAGCCTGTGATTGGGTAATGTTAATGTCCAATCTTGGGTATTTTTGGTCACATCGCTGGTCACATGGATCGATCGCCCCGGTGATTTAACTCGGATCGACGAAGGTTCGCAGATGAACCATGAATTGGCTATTGCTTGGGTGTGGATCGCTTGATCCGAGATTGAAGTTTTGTGAATTGTTGAATTAGGGAGAGCACCCAGGTAATTTTCTGGAGATTCGCTTCGAGGGCCGGTTCAAAGGCCCGGTAGGTTTGGCGAAATCCATAGATGCCGCGCTGGCCGATCGCGATGTTTTGCGGCGCATTGCCCAGGACGGCATGGGTGCTGCGGGCGGCGGATTCCAGGCCCTGAGCGGTGTTCCGAAGGGTGCGCCGTAGTTGCCACAGTTGCCAAGCCAGCCACAGCAGGCCGATCGAGAGGAGTCCGTCAATTCCCACAACCGCCCACAGGCCGATCGCGCTGGGAACCGAAGGCACTGTGCCCACAACAGGCGGAAGGAGGAGCAAAACCATGGTGGCCAGGGGCGATCGGGACAGAAAACAGCAGTTTCCCGTAGGCTAGCACGGGTGGCAGGGACGATCACGCCTTGTGTTTGCTTGGCTCAAGCCCCCGTCAAGTCCCCGGTCGATCGAGGGAGGATAACGGGTTCATCTGTTCACTTGGCCAGCGGGCGGTTGGGGAGCAAGGCCTGTTGATGGAGGGTGGCTTGCACCAACTGTCGGAAATAGCTAATGGGTTGTAATTGCAGTCGATCGCGCGTGGTCACCAACACCACTTCCCGCTCGATCGCTGGATCCGCCAGCGGTAGCACTCGCAAACCTGGATCCTCCTTCGCCTCCAGCACGGCCGACTCTGGCAGAAGGGCCACGCATTTTCCCTGGCGGACAACTCCCCGAAAGGCATCGAGGGTGTTCAACTCCAAGGCAACCCGCAGGGTAATTCCCTCGCGGGCAAACTGTTCCTGCACCAACCGCTGCATTCCGTAGCCATCTTTGAACACCACATGGGGATATTCCCCCAAATCTAGCCAGGACACTTGCCCATGGTTGGCGAGGGGATGGGATGCGCTGACAAGGGCCACCACGGGTTCCTTATAGAGGGAATCCACCACCCAATCGGTGTTATTGGTCAAAAACCGGTTATTCATGACCACGGCCACATCAACTAGCCCATCGCGCAACACCTTGAGCGATCGATCGCTGCCCAAGGCCGTCACCCGTAACTGCACTTGGGGATAGGTTTGGATAAAGTCCTGCAAAATGGCGGGCAGTCGGTAGGCACAAACGGAGTGAATGGCGGCGATGCAGAGTTCCGGTTGTTGCCCTTCGCGCAGGTTGGCGATCGCCCGATTGGCCAAGTCCCACTCCTGCACCATTCGGCGGGCGTGGGGTAACAGTTGGTTGCCAGCAAGAGTGAGCTGGATGGGGGTGCTGCGACGAATCAGGGTTAGCCCCAGGGTAGACTCCAGGCTCTGAAGTTGGCGGCTGATGGTGGATTGGGTGACTCCGCAACGCTTAGCGGCGGCCTGGAAACTACCGGTATCCGCGATCGCGAGGAAGGCCTGTAACTGTTCGAGTCGCATGAGCTGGGGCAAGCAAGGAACCCAAGGGCGCGATCGGGGACGTTGGGAAAATAATCCGCATCAAGACCCGATCACGGCCTAAGCCAGCAAACTTTGCCATAGTTCCCCGTTTCCTTGCGCGATCGCCCTGAACATTGCGCGACTCCGGCCCATGCTGTTTTTGAATGATGGGTTAATCAACGGTCGATTAATTACGGTTAATTACGCCTGATTACCCCTCATCACTCCCACTCACTCCTAATCATTCATGGGCCAGCCCAGCGGTTGTTGATCGACCCCGTGATCGAATGAGGCGCTGCACTGCCGCGATCGCGGGATTCAGTTCTGGCCCCTTGCGGTGAGGATCTGCCTCAAACGATCGTTGCTCCTGCTCAATCATCAACACATCCTGCTCTACCAACCCTTCCAGCAACTTGGCCGCCGCATTAAACATCCGATCTTTCACCCACTGGCGGATCGCCACCGGCAACTGATGCAGCCGCTCGAAGGCGTGTAGGGAGGTGAAATGCACCAAATAGGCCCGGGTGTGGGTGGCGCTGACGGGACAAAACAGGCAATAAATCTTGAACTCTTGGCCCAAGCTAGAAGCCCAGTGGGGATAGACATAGCTCACCCGGAGCGGTTCCGGGTGTAGTTTGCGCATGGCGGGGATAAACAGTTGCGCCACCGCCCAAATTTTGTCAATTCGGTAGTAGCTTTGGGCTTCGTAGAGAGCATCGACTCGATCGGGCAATTCGGTGAGCTGCTCCAACTTCGCGGAAGCCCAAGCCTGGTAGTCCTGATGCAAATGCCCATGGTACATATCCATCAGGTTTTCGATCAGAAAAGAAAAATGCCCCTGACAATCGATCGTGGTCATGGAAGCGATGTAGTTTAAGTGGCTCCATTCCGGCAGTCCCATCGGTTCCGGCAACACCTGTCCCGGTTGCAATTCTCCTGGCCACAACCAAATGAACCCATCCAATTCCCGCACCGGGTAGGTACGAATTCGGCAAGTGGGCAGCTTTTGGTTATCTCCCAGGTAGGGCACATCCACGCAGGCCCCAGCATGGTCGAACTGCCAACCGTGGTACATACACTCGATCCGATCGCCCACTACGCGCCCATCCGACAACTTCACCAGTCGGTGGGGGCAACAATCCTCCAGGGCTTGCACTTGCCCTTGGGTGTCGCGGTAAAGCACAATTGCCCGCCCCCAAAGTTCCACGCCCAGCGGCTGGCGAGTGACTTCCCGATCGCTCGCCACCACATACCAATGGTTGGGGTCGATGCCGGTTGCGCGTAGGGGCACTGTCTTGGCTGGTTGAGCAGTCGTGGGGGTGGCAGTTTCAGGAGACATAGGCAAAGGAAAAGGGAACTAGGCAGCGCAACGGGCCGGTAACTGACGATATGCTGTGGGGCCCGCGACTGAGATTCGGAAAATCTCGGCGCTTTCAAAGCTAGCAAATCATCGCTCAGAGACCAATTTGCGAGACTGGACGCTGTTGGTTGCCGCTGCCCAATCCATGCCTTGCGATTGAATTTGGGAGCCAATCCAGAAGATCGCTATGATTCCGGTGGGCAGTCGATTCCTACCTTGGGTGAAGTTCTGCAACGAATTCCTCGGTGGGCCCGATCGCCTTTTGCCTGATCGCCCAGTTTTGTTTGCGGCTTGTTTGTGGTCTTGTGTGGCCTGACGAGCTTGTTGTTGGTTGGCTGGTAATTAGCTGTTAGTTGGTTTTTGAACTAATCCGCCCTAGCTCTCACCTTGTCTGATCTACCCGACTGGATTCGTTTGCAAAAGGCCCTGGCCGTGGAAGCGGAACGGGGCTTTGGGGATTTGGCTGGGCGGGAATATCGATTCAGTGAATTTTTGTGTCTGCAGTTTGGCCGGCCGCCCCAAGGATTGTCTGCGAGCGATCGACGGCGGTGGCGAGAAACGGCGGCCCAGTTTGCGGAATATCCCAATTTGGACTTGGCCCAACGCAAGCGGATTGTGGTGAACACGCGGCAGTTTTTGCACCAGGTGCAGCGTGCCTGCGAGGGGGCGATCGCCGAGGCCGCGGCTCCAGAGGCGGCCCCCCGATCGCCCAAGCGCCCAAAAACGAAGGATTTGAACCAACTGCAACCGGCAACCATTGCCCGATCGCTGACTTTGGATCTGCCCCTGTCGCAGGTACGGGCGATCGGGACGCGATCGGGGGGGCGGTTGGCCAAGTTGGGGCTGTTGACGGTGCAGGATTTGCTGTGCCATTACCCTCGCGACTATATCGATTACGCCCGCCAGGTGAATATCCGCGACTTGGAAGGGGGCGAAACGGTGACGATTGTGGGGACGGTGAAGCGCTGTAATTGCTTTACCAGTCCCAAAAACTCAAAACTCACGATTTTTGAACTGATTCTGCGCGATCGCACGGGCCAAGTGCGAATTAGCAAGTTTTTTGCAGGAACCCGCTTTAGTTCGATCGCCTGGCAAAAGAGCCAACAGAGTCTTTACTCCTCAGGCACACTGGTGGCCGCGTCCGGCCTGGTGAAGCAAGATAAATACGGCATTACGCTCGACAATCCCGATTTGGAAGTGATCGACAGCGCCGACGGGACGATCGCCTCCTTGACGGTGGGGCGGGTCGTGCCGGTCTATGCCCTCACGGAAGGGGTGACGGCGGATTTGGTGCGGCGATCGGTCTTGGCTGTGTTGCCCGCCGCCAGCCAAGTGCCGGAAGCCTTGCCCCGTACCTTTCGTGAACGCTACAACCTGATCAAAATTGCCGACGCGATCGCCCAAGTGCATTTTCCCGCCGACGATGATCAGTTGGCGGCGGCCCGACGGCGGTTGATTTTCGATGAATTTTTCTACCTCCAGTTGGGATTGCTCCAGCGGCGATCGCAACAAAAACGCCAGGAAACCAGCGTGGTTTTGGCTACCACCGGCCCTCTGATTGACCAATTTCATCAGGTGTTGCCCTTTGAACTGACCGGGGCCCAAAAGCGCGTGGTGGGCGAAATTCTGGAAGATTTACAACGGCCCACCCCCATGAACCGTCTGGTGCAAGGGGATGTGGGATCCGGAAAAACCGTCGTGGCCGTGATCACCATCCTGGCGGCCATCCAAGCGGGCTACCAAGCGGCCCTGATGGCTCCCACGGAAGTGCTGGCGGAGCAACATTACCGAAAAATTGTCGGTTGGTTTAACCTGTTGCACTTGCCCGTGGAGTTGCTGACGGGTTCCACGGGAGCCAAAAAACGACGCGCCATCCATGCCCAATTGCAAACGGGAGAGTTGCCCCTGTTGGTGGGAACCCATGCCCTGATTCAAGACAAGGTGGAATTTTCCCGTTTGGGCCTGGCGGTGATTGATGAGCAGCACCGATTTGGGGTGCAACAGCGGGCCAAGCTGCAACAAAAGGGATTTCAGCCCCATGTGTTGACCATGACTGCCACGCCGATTCCGCGCACCTTGGCGCTGACGATCCATGGGGATTTGGATGTGAGCCAAATTGACGAGTTGCCGCCCGGTCGGCAGGCGATTCAAACCACGGTGCTGCGATCGGGCGATCGCCCGGCGGCCCATGACCTGATGCGCCGAGAAATTGCCCAAGGTCGCCAGGTTTATGTGGTGTTGCCGCTGGTGGAGGAGTCGGAAAAGCTCGATTTGAAATCCGCGATCGAGGAATATCAATACCTTTCTGAGGTCGTGTTTCCGGAGTTTCAGGTGGGTTTGCTCCATGGGCGCATGGGTTCGGCCGATAAAGACCGGGCGATCGAACAATTTCGGCAAAACGAAACCCAGATTTTGGTGTCCACCACGGTGATTGAAGTGGGGGTGGACGTGCCCAACGCCACGGTGATGGTGATTGAACATGCAGAGCGCTTTGGCTTGTCTCAGTTACACCAGTTGCGCGGTCGGGTGGGGCGGGGGGCGGCCCAGTCTTTTTGTTTGTTGATGAACACCAGCAAAAGCCCGGAAGCCAGCCAGCGGCTGGAGGTGTTGGCCCAATCTCAGGATGGCTTTTTCATTTCAGAGATGGATATGCGGTTTCGTGGCCCCGGTGAAGTGTTGGGCACGCGCCAATCGGGGTTGCCAGATTTTGCCCTGGCCAGCTTGGTTGACGATCGCGATGTGTTGAACTTGGCTCGATCGGCCGCTGAGGATTTGATCAACACCGACCCAGATTTGGCAAACCATCCTCGAATTGCCGCCGAACTGGGCTATCGGTATCGCAAGCTGTTGGGGGGTATGATTTTGACCTAGGCAACTTGGCGGCGGCGATCCAAATGCGCTCTACCGCTCAAAGCCCAATCTTTCACGATACCGAATCATGCCAGGTGCTGTGGATCGCTGTGGGACAGTGCGGCGTGTTTGTCGGCATCTCTGTACACATCCATATATATGTATTGTTAAACACAACTGTTGGGCCGGCTCAGGAGGCAATCACCGGTTGTCGTTCGCGGCCGTGGACTGGGGGCCTGATCCAAGCGGGGTTGGATGGGCAGCACAGGGGTGGCCGGGCCGCTGTTTGTCTGGGGACGTTCCTTTGGGGCCTGCTGAGGGGCGATCGCGATCGATTCACGATTGATTATGTTTTTCAATCGCGATTAATGATTGGGAATCATGATGCTTAACGAGTTTTAAATTATTTTTGATAATCAATCGAGATTCCCGGTCAGTGATTAAAAAAATCTATAGTTGTCAGCCTCCCGGAGCAGGCGAATCAGGGTGAAAAATCTTGGTTCGTTTGACGATCTCAATTGAGCGGTTTGGGGTGAATTTCCCTGAAATACCGTCGTCTCAGTTCCTCAGTCGCTAAGAAATTCTATGCAACCGCAAATTGTGTTGGTTAATCCGCAAATTCCGCCTAATACGGGCAATATTGCCCGTACCTGCGCTGCCACCGGTACGGAACTGCACCTGGTAGGCCCTTTGGGCTTTGAAATTACCGATCGCTACCTCAAACGGGCTGGACTGGACTACTGGCCGTTTGTCAAGCTTCGCTATCACGCCGATTGGTCGGTCTTTGCCGAATTTCACCGCCCGATCGGGGGACGACTGATTGGATTTTCCAGCGGTGGCAGCACGTCCTATCACCACATCGCCTACGCCCCTACGGATTGGCTGCTGTTTGGCAGCGAAACGGAGGGGTTGCCGACTTCGGTGCTGGAAACTTGTGACCTGATTGCTCGTATTCCCATGGACTGCGCGGGTGTTCGTAGCCTGAATCTATCGTCAAGCACCGCGATCGGGCTGTTTGAGGCTCGGCGGCAGTTGGGATTGTTGGGGTAAGTCCTGTTGCGAGTCCAGGCCCTGGGTAATGAGAAGGTTGAGGGGTAATGAGCAGCGAGGACGGTCACGGGATGGCGATCGCCTGGAATTGGCTCATCTTGCCCAGGGCTGACGGGGTTCATGGATAGCCAACTGTCTGAATTTGACCATCCAGGCAGATGGGAGCCGATCACGATCGCCCGCCAGGGGCTAAATAAAGTCGATTAAGGCGGCTTCTGACTCCCGATCGCCGGTCGATCGCGGCTGAACCATAGCTGGGTCGTGATTGCTCAGGCTTAGTCAGCCCTTCACCTCTTCGGGGCGATCGCCGTGGCGGGACTTTCGTGCCTTAGTCGGGGCGATCGGGAGTCTGATTAATAAGAAAATCCTATCGATGAATCGTCCGAATTTTGCAGCGAATTTTACATTTTTTTTAATTCATCAGGCTCTAAAACGACATATTCCCTCCTCGGAAATCTTGACTAGGCAATCCAAGACACAGCGTAGGATTACGGTGATCCTGACCTATCGGCTAAGTCTTGAAAGGCAGGTAATCCGATACTCGTTGCCAATGGTTTGAGTGCCTGAAAGTCTTTTGAGGAAAGGACTTTGGAAAAATGATGATCAAATAAGGGGCGCAATTCTGAACAGCAAAACATCACCGAAAGGCCCAATATTCATCAAGAAAACAAATACCGAAACTGTCACAAATCAGTTGCCAATCTGGTTAAACTTGCCTAAACCACAAAAGCAGGGTAGTCTTGCCTAAGCCTTAACTCGTATTAAGACCCCGGTCTAACCGAGCTTATCGCTGGCCGCCGCGTCGCACCTGAGCGGTGATCTAGCCATCCAAGGCGCTTGGGACGGCAAGGCTGATTCAATCGCAGTCCAATGGGCAATCAACGATTGAGCACCCCACCCACGACCAGAGTCGAGGCGAGTTCTGTGGTTTACCAGCCCAAGGCTTGCTGACTGCTGAGTTGCCAGCGCCCCAATGACCAACAATCCACATCGTGCGATGACCGAACAGTACCAACAAGCTCCCACGGAGACTAGTCGGAAGACCCGCGCCTCGATCGCGACGCTAGGGTTGGCAATCTCAATGGGTGCAACAGGGTTGCTGTTGCCCCGCCAAGGCGACCACGCGATTGCGGCAGAACCCAACCAGGCTCCGTCCCTCAGTAGCCAAACCGTGGCGGCGGCCACCAGCAAGACCCATACGGTTCAAGCCAACGACACGATCGCGACCATCGCCCGCCAATACGATGTTGCGCCGGAAGCCCTAGCGGCGGCGAACCACCTGTCGATTGATGCTGTCCTGAGCGCTGGTCAACAACTCACCATTCCAGCCCGCAGCATTCCCCAACGCACCGTTGTTAGCGCGATCGAGCCAATCACCGCCGAAGTGGAAACGGCGACCTTGAGCGCGCCCACCGTCGAACCGAGTCAGACAACGGCTGAAGCGAATTCCGAGCAATTTTCCGCCTCCCTGGCCCACGGCGAAAGCGAAGCCGACAGCCAGCCCACAGCAATCACCCTTGATCGCAGTCGAATCCCAGCCCTCCCGGAAAACCAGGTTGAAGTGGCTGCGGTTGCCCCTGAAGCGGCGGTTGTGATTGATGCTTCGTCCACTGCGGCCGAGTCGCCTAGCGCCAACAGTCCTGCTGTGACGCAAGTTCCCGTCGCGGAAGCCCCCTCTTCGCCCAACACGATCGACCTCCTGGCGGATGCCGCTGCCATCCGGAGCATCGATCGCTTGCAGGCCCAGAGCGATCGACTGAGCCAAGCACTGCAATCGCTGGCGGCGAACACCGGAAACCTCCTGGGTTCGACCACCGAGGCGATCGAGCTGCTGGCCCTGGAGCCGCAACCAACCACTGAATCAGCTGAATCAGTAGAGCGTCCCACGACCGATCGCACCGAAGAAACCGTTGCACTGCAACCGGCGACTACGGCCGAGCGTGCTTCTGCAGATGCGGTGACCCCCACCACTAACGACCTGGTGGTTAGCATCCCCACCGCCGCCGATTATCGACTCACGGCCGTTGCGGTTCCCACGCAGCGCCTCGATCGCCCGGCTGTGCCCGTGAGTGCCGCAGCCGCCCGCACGGTTGCAACGGAAGAAGCCGGCGGTGGTGCTGTCAATCTTCTGAGCCATGCTGCCACTGCTCAATCGCTGGCCGGCGCTGCCGATGTGCCCACCGCCAGCAGCCGCCTCCAACAGGGGACGGCCAACAGCGACCTAGCCAGCCCGCGCTACAGCCCCTACATCGACGGTCTGCGAGCTGAAATCCAAGCCCTGCAAGCTCGCTACCAAAACCAAACCGGCGAATCGAGCCGCAGCGGTGCAATCAGTCTGTTGGCTCCGGCCGCCGCCACCGCCGTGGCCGCCAGCCAAGCCAGCACCGTGGCCAATCAGGCGGCAACCGTGGCTGTACAGCCGCCCTCTGCGCCCCTGAGCGATCGCCCGTTGGCCCTGAGCCAACCGATGCCGGAAGCGGATCCGCGCCGCAGCCAACTAATTGCAGCCGCCTCTGAACCGCTGAACGCCCGTAATCCCCGCGTGCAAACGCTGCTGAATGCCAGTGTTTCACCGCAACTACCGCCTCTGTCGGATCCTTCGGCTTACCTACCGGGCGCACAACCCCAGGCCATGCGCGGCTACATCTGGCCGAGCCAAGGCATTCTAACCTCTGGCTATGGCTGGCGCTGGGGCCGGATGCACCGAGGCATTGATATTGCAGCCCCTGTGGGTACACCGGTTGTGGCAGCGGCTGACGGTGTGGTGGCAGTTTCCGGTTGGGACAGCGGTGGCTACGGCAACAAGGTGGACATTCGCCACCCGGACGGCAGCTTCACTCGCTACGCCCACAACAGCCGTCTTTTGGTAAGGGCTGGTCAAACCGTCCGCCAAGGTCAATTGATTGCAGAAATGGGTAGCACCGGCCGCAGCACTGGTCCCCACCTGCATTTTGAAATTCGCCCATCGGGCAAAGGCGCAGTGAACCCGATGGCCTTCTTGCCGAGCGGTGGACTACGGGCGGCTCGTTAGATTAACTGACGCTCCAATCCCTGCTTAGGTTCCCCTAAACTAAACCCGTGCTGGACGCGATCGCTGCATCCGGCATGGGTTTTTTAGTTGGCATTTTTATGGGCATTTTTAGTCGCCATTAACTTTGGGTGTTTGGGGTGAGTCTTGCTGGAGGTGCTTTTGGGGAACCGGTTGAAGTTTTCGAGTTTAAACTGAAAAGCATTGTCCCTAATGGGCCATGCATCAGGCTGACCTTGCTAGTGCCTTTGCTTGTTCGTGGCTTTGTTAGATCGAACCGTTTGCGGGAGAGAACCATGCGACTACTTCACACCATGCTGCGGGTGGGCGACTTGCAGCGATCGCTCGATTTCTATTGCAATGTGTTGGGGATGAAACTCTTGCGCCAAAAGGATTATCCCGATGGCAAGTTCACGCTGGCCTTTGTGGGCTATGGGGACGAGTCGGAAACGGCCGTCATTGAGCTAACCCACAACTGGGGCGTGGAGTCCTACGAACTCGGAACGGCCTACGGTCACATTGCTCTGGGGGTAGATGATATCTATGCCACCTGCGAGGAAATCACGACGCGGGGCGGGCGAGTGACCCGCGCTCCCGGCCCCATGAAACATGGCTCGACGGTGATTGCCTTTGTGGAGGATCCAGACGGCTACAAGGTGGAACTCATTCAGCTCAAAAATCAGGATGCTGCCCCATCTCCATCCCTAGCGACGGCGGCTTCTTAAGTGTGGGTGGTGCAGACGGAGCGCGGGGCCCGTTGAAAGTACCCGGGCCCCGCGCGGCAGGCGGTTAAGAATCCATCAACCCGGCGGCCAGGCGAGCGATCGCCCACCCAGCACATGGAAATGCAGATGAAAAACCGTTTGTCCGCCATCTTCGCCGGTGTTGGCCACCACGCGATAGCCCTGATCCAGGCCTTCCTGTTGGGCAACTTTTTGGATCACAAGCATCAAATGCCCCAACAGGACTTGGTCTTCCGCCGTGGCCGCCGCCAGGTTTTCGATCGGCTTTTTAGGAATCACCAACAGGTGGACGGGGGCTTGCGGATTCACATCCCGAAAAGCCAAAGCCAAGTCGTCTTCATACACGATCGCGGCGGGAATTTCGCGGCGGATGATTTTGCCAAAGATGGTGTCGCCACCGACAGTCATGGGAATAGGCTCCTTCGGAACGCAGAAATAATGCAGAAATTGGGAACATGAAAGCGTGGGGGTGTGAGCAGCCCTGGTGCGGGAAACCGCTCGCCGGCCGGGCGATCGAGTAGACTCTAGCACTCTGCCATGGGTTCAATGACGGTTCGATCGCCCCCCCAATTGGGCTGCGTCTCAGAATGGATCGGAAAGCTGATCACGCTGGCGGCCGCCCTGAGCCGAGACGGCCAACCAAGATCATGGATCACGATCAAGGGGGTCAATTAATCAACCGTTACGGTTAATCCTCAGATTTCTTTAAGATTTGCGGCGAAAACGTTACATCTGGTAATATTCAGATGAGCGAGAATCCTTAGCCCATCAAGACCTTGGCCCATTGTTGGTCAATGCAACCAACCGGAATTGATCTCAATCAGTTGTGATCCATTCCCTAAACCGTCGGTTGCTGGTGACTTGTCAATCCATTGGGTTGAAGGGCGATTGCGTTCAGACCGCACCGTATTTGACAGACGTGCATTCACGTTTCTTAATTTTTCTTTGGCGACTGAATGACACCATTCAACCGTCGAAGCCCCTTCTCCGTTGATTGCTGAAGTGTTCATCAATCGGCTGTGATCGGCTGATTTTGCTCGAATTGTTCTGACACAATTCATGAATCAAAATAACCAGCCCAATCGGCAGCCAACGTTGATGAATAACTGCAAGCTTTTTAAATGAAATCAACAAAAATGTTGGCAGAAAATTCCTTGCAGACGATCACAGAATCAGGGCGATCGCGCGGCAAAATCCTGATTGTCGATGATGAATCGGCATTGCGGATGATCCTGACTACGCGCCTTTCGCTGGCGGGGTATGAAGTCGTGTCGGCGGCGGATGGAGAGGAGGCCCTCGAGGTATTTGACCGCGAGGATCCCGATCTGGTGGTGTTGGATGTAATGATGCCGAAAATTGACGGCTATGGCGTTTGCCAAACCCTGCGCCAAAACTCCGATGTGCCGATCATTATGTTGACGGCCTTGGGCGATGTGGGCGATCGAATCACTGGCTTACAAATGGGAGCCGATGATTATTTAGCTAAGCCTTTTTCCCCTAAAGAATTAGAGGCGCGAATTGCCTGTGTGCTGCGCCGGGTGAAGGACAAAACCACGCCGCCCCCGATCGGGAATGGCACGATTCAAATTGGTTCCCTGCGAGTCGATACCCGGAAGCGCCAGGTTTATCGCAGCGATCGGCGGATTCGTCTGACCCATACGGAATTTAGCCTGTTGGAATTGCTGTTTAGCCGCAACGGGGAAGCCGTGCCCCGGGGCGAAATTCTGCAAACTCTCTGGGGTTATGCCCCTCGGATCCAAGCGGACATGCGGGTGGTGGATGTGCATGTGGCGCGGCTGCGATCAAAACTGGAAGACGATCCGCGTAACCCGGAAATTATCTTGACGGTACGCGGCACGGGCTATGCGGCTCCTCGGATGACCGACAGTTCTGAGGCGATCGGGGCTTAAGGATTCGCCCAAAGGGATCTGCCCAAAGGGATCTGCCCAAAAGAATCTGCTCAATCCAGGGCTCATCGATGGTTAATCGGCCGAGGGCGCGGGGTCAGGGCATTTCATGATCGTGCCATTTGCATGATCGTGCTTTGATCGCCTTTTTCGATCGCCTTCTTTAATCTCCTTTCTTGATCGCCTTGCTCCTTCTGGGCTGCTAGCTCGATCGCAATCCAGTGCGCCCGTTTGCGAGGTCGGTTGCTACGATCGAAGGGCGGGGCAAGCTCGATCGCTCCGGCTGGATCAGAAGGCAACATCATGACATTTGACTACGACCTCTTCGTTATTGGTGCAGGCTCCGGCGGGTTGGCCGCTTCCAAGCGAGCCGCCAGCTACGGCGCAAAAGTGGCGATCGCAGAAAGCGACCTCGTGGGCGGCACTTGCGTGATTCGCGGTTGCGTGCCCAAAAAACTCATGGTCTATGCATCCCAGTTTGCCCACTGGTACGAGGATGCCACGGGCTACGGTTGGTCAGCAGTGGAGCCAGAGCACGACTGGTCTAAGCTGATCAACGCGGTGCAGACGGAAGTGATGCGCCTTAACAAACTACACATCAGTTTTCTAGAAAAAGCGGGCGTAGAGCTGATTTCGGGTCTGGGGCGCTTTGTGGATGAGCACCGGATTGAAATCGTTAGCCCCAGCGGCACTCGCGAAGTGACCGCCCGCTACATCCTGATTGCCGTGGGTGGCGAAGCTGTGCGCCCAGATGTGCCCGGCATTGAACATACGATCACCTCGCGGGAGATGTTCCTGCTGAAGGAGCGCCCCCAACGGTTTGTGGTCTTAGGCGGGGGCTATATCGGCGTGGAATTTGCTGGAATCCTCAAGGGCTTAGGCTCTGAGGTGACGCAGGTGTTGCGGGGCGATCGAATTCTGCGCGGCTTTGATAGCGATATTCGGGATCAAATCCAGCAAGCCATGGTCGATCGGGGCATTGCTGTCCATACCCACGCCGATATCGCCACCCTCCAAATTGAAAAAACCGATGCCGGCCTGCGAATGCAGTTCAAAACGTCCGATGGTGCGGCCCATGAATTGATGGCCGATGCCATCCTGAGCGCCACGGGCCGCAAACCCAAACCCCAAATTGAGCCGCTGAATCTGGAGCTTGCCGGGGTGGAAGTGGTGAATGGGGCGATCGCCGTGACTGCCGACCACTGCACCAACCAGCCCCACATCTACGCCGTGGGCGACTGCACCGATCGGGTCAATCTCACCCCCGTGGCGATCGCGGAAGGGCGTGCCTTTGCCGACACGGTATTTGGTCACCAGCCTCGCACCATCAGCCATCGCAACATTCCCTCTGCTGTGTTTTCGCAACCGGAAGCCGCCACCGTGGGCATGACCGAAGAAGAAGCCCGGGCCGTCTATGGCGATCGGGTGAAAATCTACCGTGCCCGCTTCCGCCCAATGATCTATAGCCTGACCGATTGCACCGAAAAGGTGTTGGTCAAACTGGTGGTAGAAGGTGAAGACGAGCGCATTTTAGGCGTGCATATGGTGGGCAAAGATGCGGCGGAAATTATCCAAGGCATGGCTATTCCTGTGGTGATGGGGGCAACGAAGGCCGACTTCGATCGCACCATTGCTATTCATCCTTCCACCGCTGAAGAGTTCGTGACTTTGCGATAGATTGCCCAGAGCGATCGCCCCATTCTTAATCAATGGATCATTGATTAATGGATCATTAACTCATGCGCAACTCATGATTGATGTGCGATGTATCGATGATCGATTCATCCATGGGTTGATCGTGCTTGATGCATTCATGAACAATCAGCAGCTTATGGCCAATTGGTTGGCAGTTGGTTGGCAGTTAATTTGCAGTTAATTTGCAATTGGTTTGCAATTCGTTCATGATCATGATCAAGATCACGATCAACGCAATCATGATCAACCCACGATCAATTCATCATCGATCGGTTAGCAACTCATTGGCGACTGATCAATGATTGGGTAATTGATTCGTGGTTGGTTTTCCCGATCGGTTCCCGATCATCACCTTCCAAACACCCTAACTCTGGATCGCTATGACCCTCGCTCAAGATCGTGCCCAAGAAACTAACGCTCGGGATTTGTTCCGGGCCGCCTACGAAAATCGCTATACCTGGGATGCTAACTTTCCGGGTTACACCGCCGATGTGGAACTGTGCCAAGGGGAAGAAAGCTATCGGGGATCCGTGGCGATCGCGGCTGATTTCAGCGTCAGCGTCACCGGCATTGATCATCCCGAAGTGTTGAAAACGTTGGAACATCAACTGCGCGATATTGTCACCCATCGTCAGCGCAGCAGCTTTGACAAAGCCCACGGCCAAAACGAATTTACCTTGGGAGCCACTGACGAAACGGGCGCGGTGGAGGTGTTGGTTTCTGGGAAATCCATGGGATCCAGCTACAAAGTGCGCGATCGGGAAATTTGCCATGTGGAGCGTCCCGTGGGCCCCATGAAATTCATCATCGACACCCAAGCAACGATGGATACCGGTGAAGGCTATTTGCCCACCTTGACCGATGCCAACTTCTATAAGCTGCCGGAAAACCAACTGGTGAAGCAGGTGCGCTATGAAGACACCCACGAGCGGGTGGGCAATTACGTTTTGATGAGTTCTCAAGCCATTCGAGTCAAGGAAGGAGACCAAGAAATCGTCACAACCATGACGTTCTCCAACTTGAAATTGCAAGGATAAGCTGGATCAAACTCTTTCTTGGCTATCCCTTGTCGATGTCTGTTGCTAGTGATTGTCTAGTTGATGACCAGTTGATTGCTAGTGAATAGTTAATTACTAGTTAATTACTGGCAATTTTCTAACTGCTTGCTAATTACTGGCTAATCACGAATTGGTCATTGGCTAATGATCGGATAGCCAGAATAACCGCTGATCAATCATTTGACCAATCATTAGTTCATGGCGCGGGTGGAATCTTTCCGCCCGCGTTTTGTTGTGCATGACATTGTGAACAACATCAAGCGTGAATCACATCAAGGATGAATCACAAGGGCCCTCAGCCATTGCTCCGGGAATTGACCTCGCGCCTAGAATGGGAGAAAGATTGGTTCGATCGCCCCCTATGCCTTACCCGCTGCACGTTGCCTTTGTTTGGCATCAACATCAGCCCCTCTACAAAAGCCGTGGCAACCTGGCCGAAACAGCCTTGGCAGACGTGCCCCAACAGTCGGAAGAAGCGCAATATCGACTGCCTTGGGTGCGGTTGCATGGCACCAAGGACTATCTCGATTTGATTTTGATGTTGGAACGGTTCCCCCGGTTGCGCCAAACCGTGAACTTGGTTCCTTCTTTGATGTTGCAAATTGAAGATTATGTGGCGGGCCGGGCGATCGACCCCTACTTGGCCTTGGCGCTCACCCCTGCTGAACAACTGCAACCGACACAAAAGCGCTTTGTGCTGGAGCATTTTTTTGATGGCAACCACCGCACCTTGGTGGATCCCCATCCTCGCTATTGCCAATTGTTTGAACAACGCAATGATTTGGGAATTCCTTGGTGTTTAGACCATTGGAAACCCGAGGATTTTGGGGATCTGTTGGCTTGGCATAACCTGGCTTGGATTGATCCGCTGTTTTGGGATGATCCAGAAATTGCCCGTTGGTTAGAACGGGGCAAGGATTTTTCGCTCACCGATCGCCAGGAAATTTGGGCCAAGCAACGGGAAATTTTGGCGCGAATTATTCCCAAACACCGATCGATGCAGGAGTCGGGCCAGTTGGAAGTGACCACCACGCCCTACACCCATCCCATTTTGCCCCTGCTGGCCGACACGGACGCGGGCCGGGTGGCCATTCCCCAAATGCAACTGCCCGCGAGCCGGTTCCAGTGGGCGGAAGATATTCCCCGGCATCTGGAACGGGCCAAAACCATGTACCAAGAGCGGTTTGGCTGCTTGCCTCGGGGGCTGTGGCCTTCGGAGCAGTCCGTGAGTCCGGCAATGTTGCCCGATGTGGCGGCGGCCGGTTTCCAATGGTTAATTTCCGATGAGGCGGTGTTGGGCTGGACGATCGAGCATTTCTTCCACCGCGACGGCTCTGGCAACGTTCTGGAGCCACAGTACCTTTACCAGCCCTATCGCCTAGCCACGGATCAGGGAGATTTGGCGATCGTCTTCCGTGACCACCGCCTTTCGGATCTGATTGGCTTTAGCTATGCGGGCATGGAACCCCAAAACGCTGCCCAAGACTTGATTGGCCATTTGGAAGCGATTACTCGGCAACTGAAACAACGCCAAGGGGACGATCGCACCAGCCTAGAGCAGCCTTGGTTGGTGACCATTGCCCTGGATGGGGAAAACTGCTGGGAATATTACGATCGCGACGGGCTGCCGTTTTTGGATGCGCTCTATAGCCGCCTCAGCCAGCATCCTGAAATTGAGCTGGTAACCGTGGGCGATTATCTCGATCGATTCCCACCCCGCGAAACCCTGCCGGTCGATCGCCTGCACAGTGGCTCTTGGGTGGATGGCTCCTTTTCCACCTGGATTGGCGACCCGGCCAAAAACCGCGCCTGGGATTTGCTGACGGCGGCCCGCGAAACCCTGGCTCGCCATCCGGAAGCCACCGAAACCACCAATCCGGCCGCTTGGGAAGCGCTTTATGCGGCGGAGGGTTCCGATTGGTTTTGGTGGTTTGGGTTTGGCCACTCGTCGAATCAAGATGCCATTTTCGATCGCCTGTTTCGGGAGCACCTGTGCGCCATTTACCAAGCCCTGAACGAATCCATTCCCCCGGAATTGTTGGAGCCGGTGGAAGTCCATGAAGCCACGGGCGATCGCACTCCCCAAAACTTCATTCACCCAATCATTGACGGTTGTGGCGACGATCAAGACTGGAACCAAGCGGGCCGAATTGCGGTGGGTGGCTCCCGGGGCACGATGCACCAATCCAGCCCGATCCAAACCATTTGGTACGGGGTGGATCACCATCACTTCTATATCCGGCTAGATTTCCAAACCGGCAAACAGCCCGATGAAATTCACCTGTGCTGGTTCTATCCCGATCGCCCCGCCCACAACAGTCCCGTGCCCCTGGAGCAATTGCCCGATTTGGCCCCGGCCAACTATCATTACCGGCATCACATTGGCCTGAAGTTGCCCACCAAAACCCTCTGGTTCTCGGAAGCGGCGGAATTTAACACCTGGCGGGCCCGACCCAGCCGCGCCCGCTTCGCTGTGGATAGCTGCTTGGAGTTGGCGGTTCCTTGGGATGATTTGCCCGTGGAGCCTGATTGGGGGCTGCGCCTAGCCCTGTTTGTGGCCCATCGGGGTGAATTTAGCGAAGTGTTACCCGGCGAGGACTTAATTCAAATGGGCGTGCCTTAGGAATATCACCTGGGGCGATTGGGGCGATCGCCTGGTCAGCGCCCCAAATCCGCAAGCAACGGGACTGAAGCTCCACCTCGGGAAGTGCAAAGCCCAAAAAAACCAAAACCCAAAAAACTCGAAACCCAAAAAACAAAACAAAACCGGCTAGACCGGTTGTATTGCCTCAGGTCTAGCCGATTTCGTTTATTTGACTGCAACTGAATTGCGGGTCAGTTTTGATGATCAGTCTTGGATGATCAATCTTGGATGATCAATCACTTTGGGTGCGAAAAAACAGGGAACCGGCAGAACCATCCTGCTATTGCAGAGGCTCCACCAACCGATCCCAATCGGCGAGGATGGCGGATTGGCGCATCCCGGCTAGAGGATCGCTAGCGGTGACGGGCACGTTATAGGTGGCATAGGCATTGCGATCGACCGAGAGCAAGTAGCGCAGCGAACTGTTGCCCAGGAAGTAGACCACCACCAGGGCTGCCGCTGCTGAAGCAACGAGGGTTCCGGCCAGCATCAGCGAAAACTCCTTGTTGCTGAGGGCCTGTTGCATCAGGTGCAATGACCAAGCTACTAGGGCGATCGCCAGCAGCAGAACGACAACCATGGACAGAGTGCAGATCAAGATTTATGAGTGTGTTTTTACGTATTGTAAAGGAAATCTTGACAATCTGCCAGCAATTTATCGTTTCCTAAGGTTTTCTACAGAGTTGCGATCGCCCCAGTGTGACGCACTGGCAAGCCCGCTTGCTGCAAATCGGTCTTAATCTCGTCAATGCTGAGTTGACCGTAATGTAACAAGGAAGCGAGCAGGGCGGCTTCGGCCTTGCCTTCGGTCAGGGCTTCGCGGATATGTTGGCAGTTGCCCGCGCCCCCGGAGGCAATTACCGGCACAGCCACGCGATCGGCGATCGTCCGGGTTAGCTCCAGGTCATAGCCCGCCTGGGTTCCGTCTGCGTCCATGCTGGTTACTAGCAATTCCCCCGCGCCGCGCCGCACCACTTCTTCGGCCCAGGCGATCGCATCCAAGCCCGTGTTTTCCCGGCCGCCGCGCACATAGACATCCCAGGCGCTGGGCACACCATTTTCGCCGGTTCCAGGACGGCGGCGGGCATCGATCGCCACCACAATGCATTGATTGCCAAACCGGGCACTGGCGCGATCAATCAAGTCCGGATCCCGCACCGCCGAAGAGTTGATGCTAATTTTGTCGGCTCCGGCTCGTAACAGTTTTTTAATCGTTTCTAAGTCACTGATCCCGCCGCCCACGGTCAGGGGAATGAACACCTGCTCGGCGGTTTCATAGACCACATCAAAAATAATCCCGCGATCTTCGTGGGTGGCCGTGATGTCCAAAAACACCAGCTCATCGGCCCCGGCGCGATCGTAGGCCCTGGCCAGCTCCACCGGATCGCCCGCGTCTTGCAGATTCACAAAGTTCACGCCCTTAACGACGCGACCAGCTTTGACATCGAGGCAGGGAACGATCCGTTTGGCGAGCATAGGGCGGAGGAGGGAAGGTGGACAGCCGTGAATAGCCACAGATCAAACTACGCGATCGCGATGAACCTTGGCCCCGGTGGTCTGAGCAGATGCGTCAATATAAATAATACAAATAAATCGGAGGTTGATTTATAAGATTCTCATAATCAAAATAAGAACAGCCCGCAGCAAGCTGGAGAAATCGCCATGAACCTGTCCTCAGCCCCCTCCCGTCGATTGCCCCCCGTCCAGTTGTTGACCGCCAGCGATCGGCCCACGGAAACCGGCGGATTTCGATCGCGCTTGGTCTGGATGTTGGAACGGGTGCAAGATGCGATCGCCGTGTCCCTTTGCCTGGGGCTATTTGGCGTGATGGTGGTGCAACTGCGCGTCATTTTCATCTCCCTGCTGGAACCCCCAAACTTTCACCTGATTACGGCAGATATCCTATCGGTGCTGATTTTGGTGGAAATGTTCCGGCTGCTGATCATTTACTTGCAAGAACAGCGCGTGTCGATCGGGGTGGCCGTGGAAGTGGCGATCGTTTCCGTGCTCCGGGAGTCGATCGTGCGGGGGGTGTTGGAAGTGCCCTGGCAGCAACTCTTGGCCACGGGCGTATTTCTGTTGGTTTTGACCCTGATTCTGTTGGCCCGGGTTTGGTTGCCGCCCACCTTTGAGGGCATTGACCCCGAAAAGCGGATCATGGAGCGCTATCGCCATGTCGCCAATGGGGATCTGGTGGATTAGGCCAAAAGCCCCTAACTCGCGATCTCGCCACCCCATCGATCGCGGCGATCGGGTCAAAATGCAGTAGTCTTATTAGCTGTGGATTCAGTTTACTAGAGACGGTTCCAGTGGTGATTGAGCTAGGTCAGCGCGTCAAAGTGCGCCGGATTCGCGATCGCATGTCCACCGCGATGGTTGAAAAAATTAAACAAAATCCGGTCGGTACGGTTAAGGAATACAAAATGGTTGACGGCAGCGGCATCGGCGTTGTCGTTGAGTTTACGGGTGGTTTGGCAACTTGGTTTTTTGAAGACGAACTCGAAGCGGTCTAAGCAACGAGTGAATAAATTACGCCAGTGGGAGTTGTTCCGCTGGCGTTTTTATTTGGGACAAATTATTGGCCCCAAAATGATTGGGTTAACAATTCTGCATTGAAGCCCCTTGGAGCGCGATTGCCAGGCCTGGAGAGCGATCGACCTCGCACCACCCCACAGGAACTTGCTAGGCTGTGGGTAGCGACCTCACCCCGATCGCCCCATGACCACCGAAACTCGCCTCAACACTCTCGAAGCCCAGCTCCAGCAACTGACGATCAACGTCACCACCCTGGCCAGCGTCACCACGCAACAGTCCTTTGATTGGAATCAGCGGTTTAGCCACCTCGCCGAACTGACGGCCGCGAATACGCAGGCGATCGGGGAATTGCGCTTGGCGATCAACGGTCTGCAACAGGCCATGGAAGGGTTAAATAACCGGATCACCCAATTGGAGCAGATCGTAGACGATCGCACCGATACATTTCTGGGCTTATTTGACCAAACCTTTGCCCGCATGGATCAGATGCAAAGTGACATCACCTCCCTAAAAGCAGATGTCACGGGCCTGAAAACAGATGTCACCGGCCTAAAAACAGAAATTCAGCGGGTGATCGAAATTTTGGGCGAGATGCGCCAGTAAATACACGCCGGTCGGCAATCGTTGGCACAATGGGGGGCGACAACGCTAGAGGAGTGCGATCGTGGCTTTCACGCTGACGCTGTTGGGAAAAGGGGGATCGGGGCGATCGACCCTGGCGATCGCGGCGGCGATGGCCCTGGCCAACCAAGGCAAGCGGGTGCTGCTGTTTGGGCAAGATGCGGGGCCCACCCTGGGCATGATGTTGGGAACGGGGGCGATCGGCTCGGATCCCCAGGCGATCGGCTCCAATCTTTGGGCCGTGCAACCGGCCGCCACCACCCTGCTGGAACGGGGCTGGGATGAAATTAAGCGCCTAGAGTCGGAATATTTGCGCCAACCCTTTTTCCGCAATGTCTACGGTGAAGAACTAGCCGTGTTGCCGGGGATGGATCGGGCGCTGACGTTGAACACCCTGCGGCAATACGAAGCGTCGGGCAATTACGACGCGATCGTCTATGACGGCAACAGCGATCGGGTAACCCTGTTAACCATCGGCGCACCGGAGGTTTTGTCCTGGTACGTGCGCCGCTTCCAAAAGGTGGTGGCCGAGTCGGACTTTGCCAAGGCGATTTCGCCCTTTGTGCAGCCGATTTCCATGGCGGTGTTGAGCAGTGGCGGCATGTCTAGCACGCCGTGGGAAGGCCCCTTGGGTGAGTTTCAGGACTTGCTCGATCGGGGACGAAACTTGCTGGCCGATCCGCGTCGTGTGGCGGGCTGGCTGGTGGCCAATGGCGATCCGGTTTCGCAGGCCTTGGCTCAATACCTGTGGGGCAGTGCGCAACAGGCGGGCTTAACCGTAGGCGGGTTGTTTTTGAATCGATCGAGCGATCCAGGGGCGATCGGCTCGGCATTCAATCCCCTGAGTGTGACGGCGATTCCCGAGCAAACCACCACCCCGAGTTGGGATGCGCTGATCCCATTGATGCCGGATTTTGCCACTTTGGCCCAGCAGGCTCCCCGCCCGATCGAAATCGACTTAGCCACCCAACAGGTGAAGCTGTTCCTGCCAGGATTTACCAAGGAGCAAATCCACCTGACCCAATCGGGGCCAGAGGTGACGATCGAAGCGGGCGAACAACGCCGCAATATCTTCTTGCCGCCAGCCCTGGCCGGGCGATCGGTCAAGGGCGCAAAATTCAGCGATCGCTACTTGATCATTTCCTTCTAAGCCACGAGGCGATCGTTAAAAACACCAGCCACAAGGGGCTTCGGCTCCTTGTGCAACTGATCGCATCAATATCACACTATGGAAAAGCAACAACTTGAACCGATTTTACAAGTCCTGAAGCAAGGGCTGATTGAGCGATATCAAGACTTACTCTCATCGATCGTTTTGTATGGTTCCCAAGCGCGTGGAGAAGCTACAGAAAACTCTGATATTGATATCTTGGTAATCTTAAAATCCTTAGTCCATCCCTGTGATGAAATAGATAAAACACTCGACTTTATCACCCAAATTTGCCTGGATTATGATGTGGTCATTTCCTGGCAATTTGTCTCTCTCGAAAAATTTGAGTCCCAGAATTCCCCATTTCTCGCCAACGTCAAGCGAGAAGGGGTTCTGCTATGAAACCCAAGTCTCAACAATTACTAGACAAAGCGCGGGCTAGCTATCAGGCATCACAGCTTTTGGCCCAACAGGGATTCTATGACTTTGCGGGCGCACGAGCATACTACACAATGTTTTATATTGCCGAAGCATTTCTTTGGGAAAAAGACCTTAGCTTTTCAAGTCATGCAGCCGTGATTTCGGCATTTGGGCGAGAGATTGCAAAGCCTGGAATCGTGCCCATCGAGTTTCATCGGTTCTTGATTAATGCCCAAAATAAACGGGCTAATGCAGATTATGAAGTGGACGATGAGCTACAGTTGCGAGCGGCTGATGTTGAGGTTTTGTTAGAGCACAGTTGGCTATTTTTACAATACGCCGAAGAGAATTTGCCTCGTAGCTAGATCGCGTCGATCATGAAGTAGTTGTCATTCCACCCTGGAGGCAATGTGGCCATAACGCTGCCAACCATCACCCCTACGTTGACCCTGGCGGACTTTTTGCGGCGGCCGGAAATTGACGAATCGCCCGCTTGGGAATTTCACGATCGCCTAGCCCACCAAAAACCTATGCCCGGAGTTCAACATAGTCGGCTGCAAATTCGGTTGGCGGTGGCGATTAATGCGATCGCCTCCGGTTGGGAAGCGTTGCCGGAGTTGCGTTGTACCTTTGGCGATCGGTCGATCGTGCCTGATTTGTCGGTGTTGAAAACCGCTGAGTTGCCGATCGACTCCCAAGGAATGGTGATTGCTGAAGGGATTGAGTTTGCCCCGGCTTGGGCAATCGAGATTTTGTCGCCGGCCCAGGGCGAAACCCGTGTGATTCGGAATCTCACCCATTGTCTAGCCCATGGCAGCCAGTTGGGATGGTTGGTGTTGCCGCGCGATCGGGTGGTGGTGGTGTTTTTGCCCGATCGCGCTCCGGTGGAACTGGCCGGGGGCGATCGGTTGCCGGTGTTGCCAGACTTGGATCTCAATTTGACGGGCGATCGGCTCTTTGGCTGGCTGGCCGGTGCTGCGTCAACGGAGCGGGTCTAACCCACTAGAGACGGGCATTGAGTGGGTTGCTTATACTAGCGGTATCCCCTTTCCCTTACGAAACGCCCGTAGGTGCATGGGAGAACGCTTGGCAGGCCATAACAATCCCCATTCATCTCCCATGCACCGCCACCCGTCACGCTTGCAACGACGATTCCCGATCGGTTGGGTGGCGATCGATTTTCGGTGCATGGGAGAACAAATGCAGCGTTTCGTGACCATTGGGCCTTGCTCCCATGCACCCTACGATTTTTCTGCGATAAAGAAGCCGCCGACAAATCGATTGGCTTTTTTAAAGCCATATCCCAAATTCTTCCCAGCCTATCGAGTGCGATCAACGGCTTGCTGGGTCAAATTACGGCTCTGTTGGGCTGAAATGCCCCCGATCGCTCAGCCAACAAACAGCAGCGAAACGGACAAACCCGATCGATTCCCGTAGGGGCGAATCGCCATGCGCCCTCCGATACGCGAGATCTACGAGAGACCCTGGCGGAGGGCGTACCGCCGTACGCCCCTACTTGTTTGTTGTTTTTGCAAGAAAACAGCATGGTGATCTCGAAGGGTGATCAGCGCATGAAAAAGATGACCCGCAAACAACGTGATAGGAACATCCAAAAGCTCTTTCCGCCAATTGCCGACATTAAGCCGATGATGCTGCCGGACACGAGCATAATTGTGAGCAAACTGCTGCCGGTTGTTGCACCGCCAACAACGCCCAAGGTAATGGCTAAAAGCGGCCCAAAGAGCGCCCCTGCTAAAAAGCGCACCAAAAACATGACCCATGGAGCGGTTGGTTTCTGCTCTGGTGGGGGAGCTGCAATACCAGCGGGAGAGGCTGTCGCTTTCGGGGGCGATCGCGTCGGTGACAGGTGCTTAGGCTGGGTCTGTGCTGCCATGCTGTCAGCAAGGGATGGCAGTTCACGGTGAGTTGACAAGGGATTAGAGGAGTCATTGGGTGATGACTCTGAAGAAGATGGTGGGGGAGGTTCGGCCATAGGGCGATCGATCTCATCCAATCCAAATCGCGTGAAGAATTACGTCCGATTACAACACCAAATCAGGCGCTCCTCCGTTCTAGCGCAATTAGTATTAATAAGAATTGGGCGCAGTTTGTGTGGCAACAATCGGCAGTCTTGCTCTTTAATTCCACGCTGACGGCGGGTTGAGTGGGAGAGCAGACGCGATACCATGGCTCCCAACGACAAGCAAGATCCAACCCATCGATCGAACCATGACCACCGAACCCAACACCGAGGCGATCGAAACGCCCACCCCCGCCGAAGATAGCGGCTCCAAGGCCCGGCAAATGCTGGGGATGAAGGGAGCTGCCAGCGGCGAAACCAATATTTGGAAAATTCGCCTGCAATTGATGAAGCCGATCACCTGGATTCCCCTAATTTGGGGCGTGGTCTGCGGGGCGGCTTCCTCGGGGCACTATGAATGGACGCTGGAGAACTTCCTGAAATCGGCGCTCTGTATGTTGATGTCGGGGCCGTTGCTGACGGGCTACACCCAAACAATCAACGACTACTATGATCGGGAAATTGACGCGATCAACGAACCCTATCGCCCGATTCCCTCCGGCGCAATTTCGATTCCGCAGGTGGTGACGCAAATTTTGGTGTTGCTGTTTGGGGGCATCGGCGTGGCCTACATCCTCGATCGCTGGTCGGGTCACGAATTCCCGATCATCACGGCCTTAGCGATCGGCGGTTCGATCGTCTCCTATATCTATTCCGCACCGCCCCTAAAGCTGAAGCAAAACGGCTGGCTGGGTAACTATGCCCTCGGCGCAAGCTATATTGCCCTGCCTTGGTGGGCGGGCCAAGCGCTGTTTGGCACGCTCACGCCGACGGTGGCGGTGGTGACGCTGATCTATAGTTTGGCGGGCTTGGGCATTGCGATCGTTAATGACTTCAAGAGCGTGGAGGGCGATCGCACCTTGGGTCTGAAATCCCTGCCTGTGATGTTCGGCATTGGCACGGCCGCTTGGATTTGTGTGGCCATGATCGACACCTTCCAAATCGGTATTGCGGGCTATTTGGTCAGCCTGCATGAGAATTTGTACGCCTCGATTTTGGGTCTGTTGATCATTCCGCAAATCGTGTTCCAGGATATGTATTTCCTACGCGATCCGCTGAAGAATGATGTGAAATATCAAGCCAGCGCCCAGCCCTTTTTGGTATTGGGAATGTTGGTGGCTGGCCTAGCCATGGGTCACGCTGGAATTTAGATCAGATCACCAATCCAATCCAGCACCAGACAAGGGGCTTAAGCCCCTTGCCCCAAGAGTTTTGGGATGATTGGTAGGGGCGCACCGCCGTGCGCCCTTTGCATTTTGGGACGGTAAAAACGGTTTTTTCGAGCAGGAGAAGCGATCGATGGCTGATGCAATGTTGTATCAAGAAAATGAATATTTTGTCGTGCTCGAAACCAATCAGCCCGAGGTGATTTTGTCCGTGGAGGAGTTGCGCGAAAAACTGACCGGCGTGGTGGAATCCTTGGGCGATCGCCTGCCGCGTGACTTGCAACGGTTGACCACCACGGAAGCGCGGGTGCGATCGCTCATTGAAGAAGCCTGCGAGCTGGACTTGGGCCCCGATCGATTCTTGCAGTGGTATGCCGTCCGCCTGGCAAAGTAAATTGGAGACTCAGGGATGGCCCGGGAGCATTGTGCTCATCACTGAGAACCATGGCCCGCAGGTGGATAAGCACTCATGATTCAGGCAGCAATCTTGGCAGGTGGTCAAAGTCGCCGAATGGGGCGCGACAAGGTGTTGCTGCCTTGGAACGGACAGCCCATGCTCCATCGGGTTTGTGAGGTGGCCATTTCGGTGACGGAACGCCGACCAATTATTTTTTCGCCCTGGCCGGAACGCTACCAAACCCATCCCGCCACGGCTGCCTTGCCGGTGGATTGGTGGCGGGAGTCGGCGGCCGATCGGGGGCCGCTGTTGGCTTTTTCAGAGTTGCTCGATCGCGCGGCCCGAGACCTAACCGACATTAACTGGGTGTGGTTGCTGGCTTGCGATTTGCCCTGTTTGGATGGGCCCGTTTGTCGTTCCTGGCTCGATCGCCGCCACGCCCTCAGTTCCAAGCAAGTGGCGCTGGTTCCACGCACCGATCGCGGTTGGGAGCCCCTGTGTGGGCTATATCGACCCGCGATCGCGCCCCAACTGCGGACTTTTATTGATCAAGGCGGGCGATCGTTTCAGGCCTGGTTAGACCAACTGGCGACGGAACAGCGAGCCATTTATCTACCGCTGACAACGCTGGAGGCGGCTACCTTGCGCAACTGCAACAGCCCTCAGGATCTGCAAGATTTTTTGCGTCACCGGGCCCCGGTCTCAGAAGACTAGGCTCAGATTGCTCTGGGTTAATCAACAATTAGCGGAATTGGTGAATGGCGCTGGCCACAATCCCCAAAATCTTAAACACCATTCCTTCGGTGATTTGCAAAGGGGCATAGATCGGATTTTCGGAATGCAGGAAAATGCGACCATCCAGCACTTGCAGCCGCTTGACCGTTACCTTGTCATCCACCAACGCCAGTACGATTTGTCCCGTCTGGGCGTTGTCTGCCTCAGAGGCATCAATCACCAGCATGTCATCGGGATAGATGCCAATGCCGATCATGGAGTCCCCCGTGACCCGCACCAAAAAAGACTCGCTGGGATGCCGACTGAGATAGGTGTTCAGGTCGATCGCGTCGGGTTCCGTGTCCTCTTGGGGCGCAAAGGCATGTAACCCAGCGGCCGCCGGCATTTCATAGAGGCGCAGGGGTGGCGTGGGGTGGTCTTCAATGCGTTGGAGCCGGCCATCGGCGATGGCTTCCGTTTCCAATTGATCAAGCTGCCATTGGGCCAGGAGTTCCGGCAGGCGATCGACAAAACTGATCGGCAGTCGAACCGCTTTGGTGGGTTCGCCATATTTACCTGTGCCTTTGGGACGACCCGCGCCCGGACGGCGACCGCCTCGACCGGTCATAGTGACTCCTTGGATTGAATATGCTGAATTTTGAAGATGATCGGTAAGCTAAGAAAGCAGCGGTGGGCCATGGGTTTGTTGGCGGTTTTGCCGCCCCAATCGGGTTCAGCACCAGGGCCAAAACTTGCCCGAACATTTACCAGATGGTTTGGCGTTTGCTGATTTGGCGTTTGCTGACTTGACGCTGCTGATTTTAGGTTGCTGAAATCTTGGCTTGGGTTTTCTGGCTTGAATTTCCTGGCTTGGATTTCTTGACCTGGATTTCTTTGCTGGGGTTGCTGAATTGCTATCAACGCATTGATTGCAGTACACGAATTTAGACTAGCACGATCGCCCGAAAGAGTTACTCCACAGAATTGAGAAGAATTATGAGAATTTGGGAAAGCATTATGAATTGCCAAAAGAGTCAAAATATCCAAACAAGCAAGGGAAGCGTTCGATCGCCCCAATTGCCCGAGTGGTGGATGGGTTGGCCTGCGTTAGGCAAGGCCTTGGGGTTGTTGTTGGCGGTTGTGCTTTGGGGTTGGGGGCTAATGCCGGAACCCGCGATGGCAAGCCTGCATCCCTATCCCCTTCCGGGCGATCGGGTCTTGTGTCGATCGTTGCAATCCCTGCGAGATCAGCGCGATCGTAGTTGGCAATTGGTGTTGTTTGGCGAAGCGGCCAACGGACAACCACCCACAACAGGATTTCGGTTGCGGGTGGTTGGGTTTCCCAGTTTGCGGGTCAATCGCGATCGGTCTTTAATCGTCACCAATTCCACAGGGGCCGTTGCCCAGCTTGCGGATCAGTTCCCGATCGATTCATTAGCCCTCAACACCGGAGAATATGAATTTGATTCCGTGGCAGGTCGGTTAAATCAATTAGGTATTTTGCGATTAACCATCCCCGTCGGTGATGCTGATCAGGCAGAAATTCCCGTACCGCCTTTTGTTTTACAAGAGTGGAAAATGCTTCAAAAATCAGGATGTCCCAAGGCTTGAGGCAGTCAAAATTGTGGTGGCATAGGATACTCAACAGACCCTAATCGCAAGTCTGAATTGTCCAAGGATTGTTCAACAAATTGCTGCTGAATCAATTACCCATGAAGGAGTAATCTTCAGTTGGCTAATTCAGCCTCAGCGGGTGTTTAAAAAGCTAGATTTGGTAGGCAGCTTGCTCGATCTACAACAACAAGGGGCTTAAGCCCCTTGTCCCTAAGGGCTATGGTATTTAGCAGATATTTAGCAAGCGCTTCCAGATGCTTTTCAAGCAACCTCTAAGCGGCGGAAGAGTTCTCGGCAAAGCGTTGGGCCTTGCGGGGTTGAATCACGCCGTAACCGCCATGGTTCCGTTCATAAATCACGTTGATTTCACCCGTTTCTGAGTTGCAGAACATGAAGAAATCGTGATCAACCAGCTCCAGTTGCTCCAGGGCCTCCGCGATCGTCATCGGGGCCATTTCAAAGTATTTCGTCCGCACCACATCCGCCGGCAACTCGGGTTCTCGGGGCGGAATAATGGTTCCGACTGGCATTTCGCCCAGCACTTCTGCGGTCTTCACCGGCTCGCGGCGACGTTCTTGATGTTTTTCCTTATACTTGCGAAGTTGACGGGCAATCTTGTCAGCAACCATGTCAATGCTGGCATACAGGTTCTCGCTGCTTTCTTCAGCTCGAACAACTGTGCGGTTCGCGTAAATGGTCACCTCAGCCGTTTGGTTAGAATCAATCCGGGGGTTGCGAGCTACCGACAGGTGCACATCCACTTCAAGAGTTAAGTGTTGAAAATGGCTGACGGCCTTTTCAATTTTTTGCTGAACATAGTCACGCAGTGCATCGGTAATCTCGATGTTTTTACCCTGGATGACAAGCTTCATAGAGCTTCCTCCCCTTCGAGATGGGTGATACTTTCAACGTAGCACTTTGGGATCGGGGGAAGAATTTCCTTTAAAATCTTTTGCATCTGTTGATGATTCTTGACCTTTTCTTCAGTGATTCCCCACAAACCATCACCAAACTCCCCTTGGCAATTCTCAATCTTTATGGTTAGGGCCTTATGGTTAGGGCATTCGGCTAGAGTTTATGGTTTGTGATGCTGCTACTGAAACCAATGGGGAAGGTGCCGGGCCGATCGCCCCCTGTTGGCAACTGAATTTGCAAACCACAGCTTACGAAGTGGCTTGGGGTTGGCAGCGCCAGTGGCAGGCCGATCGAATCGCGGATCCGACGCTGCCCGATGGGTTAATGCTGTTGGAACATCCGCCGGTTTATACCCTGGGGCGTGGGGCCGATCGCGCCTTTGTGCGGTTTGACCCCGCAACCCATCCCGTGCCGTTAGTGCCCATTGAGCGCGGGGGCGAGGTGACCCACCATTGCCCTGGGCAGTTGGTCGGCTATCCGATTTTGAATTTGCGCCGCCACCAACCGGATCTCCATTGGTATCTGCGCCAGTTGGAAGAGGTGTTGATTCGGGCGATCGGGACTTGGGGCTTGGGTGCGGAACGGCTGCCGGGCCTGACGGGGGTGTGGCTAGAGGGGTGCAAGGTAGCGGCGATCGGGATTCAGGTCAGCCGTTGGGTGACCCTGCACGGCTTTGCTCTGAATGTGGATTGTGAGCTGGCGGGCTTTCGGGAGATCGTGCCCTGTGGAATTGCCGATCGCCCCGTGGGCCGCTTGGCGGATTTTGTCCCTGGATTGACGGTGGCCCAGGTGCGATCGGTGGTGGCAGAACAGTTTGCGGCGGTGTTTGGCCTGCGCTTGGAACCCTGCCCCCCAAACCACCGACCGGCGGGCGCATTGATGTTGCCCTAGGGAACCAAATCGGCGGCGGCCACAGGACAGGCTCGATCGCGCTGAGCCAAAAGCCAGTCGTACCAGTCGGCCAACCCTTCGCCGGTCAGAGACGAGAGGGGCAAAATTCGCGCCTTGGGGTTCACCTGCTTCACGGCGGCGATCGCCCGGTCTAGGTCAAAGGGCAAGTAGGGCAGCAAATCGATTTTGCTCAGCAGCACCAAATCGCAGGCCCGAAACAAGTGTGGGTATTTCAGGGGTTTATCTTCACCTTCTGTGACCGAAAAAATCCCGACCCGGGACGCTTCTCCCAAGTCAAACAGCGCAGGACAAACCAGGTTGCCCACATTCTCGATCGCCAAAATGCTGCCCGGTGGCGGTTGCAGTTGCTGGCAGCCTCCTTGCACCATGGCCGCGTCCAGATGGCAACCCGTGCCCGTGTTGACCTGAACCACGGGGCAACCGGTGGCCCGCACCCGCTCCGCATCATTCAAGGTGGCCTGATCCCCCTCAATGACGGCGAAGGAGACCCGATCGGCCAAATCCGTCAGGGTTTTCACCAGCAGCGTTGTTTTGCCGGCCCCGGGCCCGCTCATCAGGTTCAGGGCCCAAATGCCCTGGGTTTGGAACCATTGGCGGTTGGCGGCGGCCAGTTGGCTGTTTTTGTCTAGCAGCCGCGCTTCGAGGTGCAGGGTTTGGGTGACCGGATCCGTTGCCGTCAGAGAGGGGCGATCGGCTAGGTGATGATCCAAACCGGCCTGGGAATGGTCGTGATGGTGAGGATGGGAATGGTGGTGATGGTCATGGTTGGGGCTGGGTGCTGCGGGCCCGTGGCGATGCACCACCACTGAACCATCGGGATGTTGGTGACTGTGCCAATCGGAGCCGATTGGGGAGTGGCCCAAGGCGGGGTCGATCGCTTCGGATCGGGTCAGCTTATTTTGGGGCAGGTTACTTTGGGGCCGCTCACTGTGGGATAGGTTGGTGATCGTGACCGATGCTCCCTCATCACAACCGCAGGTTACGCACATGGGATGATCTCCAAGGTTTTTAAAATCAAGTCTTGGCCCGCCTCGATCGCCCAATCCAAGCTGTTGCAATGGGGGCAAATCCCCACCACATCATCGAGGGGGAAATCCCGGCCGCAATGGTGGCAGCGGGCCCGGCCAGGCACGATTGTGATGTCCAACTCCGCCCCCTCCAGGGCTGTGCCCATGGCGCAGGGGCCAAAACAAAAGGCGATCGCCTCCGTGGAAATGCCCGACAGGGCCCCCACGGCCAAACCCAGTCGGCGGATGGGGGCCCCTTGGGCCTGGGCCAGCGCCAACCGCACCAGTTCCTGAGTAATGCCTAGTTCGTGCATTGCCTTTCTCCTGTGTTCGATCGGCCCGAACCGATTAGCCCCGATTAGCTCAAACCAATTAGCCCAAATCCATCGGCCCTCGCAAAATCGCCCCTAGCAAATTCGGCCCTAGCAAATCCGAGGCAAGGGATCGCCCATCGGCCACTCAATAATTCGTTCAGAACCAAAGCGCGTTTGCAAAATCACCACTGGTGGATCCGCCTTGGTCACATGGCCCACCAAACAGGCCTCCCGCCCTTCCGGCAGCATTTGCATGGCCATCAGGGCCCGAGCTGCAAATTCCCCCGGAACTACCGCCACCAACAGACCTTCGTTGGCCATGTGCAAAGGATCGAGACCCAACACTTCGCAGGCGGCGGCCACGGGCGGCCGCACGGGCAACGCCGCCTCTTCGAGCACCATGCTGACGCGGCTGGTTTGGGCAAATTCATTTAGCACGGCCGCCACACCGCCCCGAGTGGCATCGCGCATGGCCCGCACGGTGGGACAAGCTTCACAGAGGGCCGCTGCCAGATCATGCAGGGGCTGGCAATCGCTGGTGATGTCCGCTTCGAGGGCCAAGTCTCCTCGGGCTAACAAAATAGCCGTGCCATGGTCGCCCATGGGGCCACTGAGCAGAATGGCATCACCCGGTTGTAGGTAGCGCGGCCCGGGCACTTGGTTCGATCGCGCCACACCCACCCCGGCGGTATTGATATAAATTTGGTCACCTTTGCCCCGAGGTACAACCTTTGTGTCGCCGGCCACCACCTTGACGCGGGCCGTGTCGGCGGCCAGTTTCATGCTCTGGGCAATGCGGCGTAGCAGGGCGATCGGGGTGCCCTCTTCAATGATGAACCCACAGGAGAGATAGAGCGGCTGGGCCCCGGTCACGGCCAAATCATTCACCGTGCCATTGATGGCCAGGCTGCCGATGTCGCCGCCGGGAAAAAACAGCGGATCCACCACGAAGGAATCGGTGGTGAAGGCCAACCGATCGCCCCGGGCCATGAACAGGGCTAAGTCTAGCCGCGCACTGTCATCCAGCGCATTGAGGGCATCGCTGTGAAAGGTTTCTAGGAAAATGTCAGTGATCAGGTTATGGGTGGCCCGGCCGCCGCTGCCGTGGGCCAGGGTGATGTAGCCTTCGTCGCTCGATCGGGTGCGGTGCTGGGGCTGTTGAAACTCGAGCACGTTAGATGGGGGGGTGGCGAGGGAATCGGACGGATGATTAGAAGAAGCCATGGCATCAGGAGGTGAGGGCGGAAATCACGGCGATCGGGCCAATGCAGCTATCGGGCCAATTCTGATTGCAGCGGGGGGCGGGCGGACGCTTCGGCAAATCTGCGGGGTGCAGCCATGGGCGATCGGGGGCCCCCGTGACCGTATTTGTAATAGGCAGCGCATGCCCCTTCGGAGGAAACCATGCAAGCGCCTAGGGGATGGTCAGGGGTGCAACCGCGCCCAAAGGCACTACATTCCCAGGGTTTGAGCTTGCCCTGCAAAATGAGGCCGCATTGGCAAACGGGTGAATCCTCACTGGCTTGGCTGGGTAGGCAATAGCGCTGTTCTGCATCAAAGGCCGCAAAGGCCGGAGCGATCGCCAAACCCGATCGGGGCAAGGATCCCAAACCGCGCCACTCAAATTGCTCTCGCACCGTGAACACCTGGGCCAGGGCGGCCAGGGCTGGACTATTGCCCTCGGGCTTCACCAGCCGGTGATATTGGTTTTCCACGGCACAGCGCCCTTCAACCAACTGCAACAGCAACATCCAAATCGATTGGAGCAGGTCGATCGGTTCAAAGCCTCCCACCACCACCGGTTTCTGATAGCGATCGACCACCGCTTGATAGGGATCAGTGCCAATCACGGCGCTCACATGGCCGGGGCCAATGAACCCATCCAAACGCAAGCCGCTGGCCTGGAGTAGAAATTCCAGAGCCGGGACAACGAGCACATGGTTGCAAAAGACGCTGAAGTTGGCTTGCTGGGCGCGGGCGGCCGCCAGGATGGTCATGGCCACGGCGGGAGCGGTGGTTTCAAAGCCCAACCCAAAAAAGACCACGGGCCGATCGGGATGGGTTTGGGCTAAGGTCAGCGCATCGAGGGGCGAATAGACCACGCGCACATCGGCCCCCCGGGCCTTGGCCTGCATCAGGCTGCCCCGCGCCCCGGGCACTCGCAGGGCATCGCCAAAGGTGGCAAAGATCATGCCCGGTTGTTCTGCTAGGGCGATCGCATCGTCAATTCGGCCCCGAGGCATGATGCACACGGGACAACCGGGCCCATGGATCAGCTCCACGGTTTCCGGCAGCAGGGCTTCGAGGCCATGTTTAAAGATGGTGTGGGTCTGGCCGCCGCAGACTTCCATCAGGGCCACGGGGCGATCGAGCCGTTGCGCTAAATGGGCAATTTCCCGCACCCACCCCGCCACCGACGCGGGATCACGAAATTCCGTCACAAACTTCATCGCAAACTCCTGAAACGGCTCTTCAAACGGCTTTTGGGTAATGACTGCTTCAGCAAATGACTTCTTGAAATGACTTCTCGAAATGACTTCTTAAGGCACAGTTTCTGGAACAGGGTTTGAGACAGGCAGACTGGATCGCGCGGGAACTGAATCACGCGGGAACTAAATCACGCGGGCGTTATCAGACGATCGATCCAAGTCAGGGTTTCCGTGGCTGCGGCCACATCTAACTCTTCCAAGGCAAAACCCGCGTGAACCACCACCCAGCGCCCCACCCACTGCTCGATCGGGCGATCGGGCGTGACCAAACAGGCCAAGCTGACCGATCGCCGAACACCGCTCAAATCAACCGTGGCTAGCTGTTGATCTCCACTGACAATGGCCACCACTTGGCCCGGAACCGCTAAACACATCCTGAAACCTCTCAATAACTCCTAAGGGCTGGCGTTGAATGGCTTGTGATTTGAATGGCTCGTGATTCCCGGTGATTCCCATTGGCGACCAGCACGGGATTACCGAGACCCTAAACATGGCCCAACTGGAGCCAAGCGGCGGCGATCGCCGTTTGCCCCAACGCCAAGCCCCCGTCGTTTACGGGAACCTGTTGCGGCAACAGCAACGGATCGTGCAGATTGCTGGCCATCAGGGCGGCTTCCAAACATTGCAACAACAGCCGATTTTGGAAGACTCCACCACCACAGGCGATCGCCCCAAAGTGCAATCCCTGCTGTTTCAAGGTCTGGGCCGCTTGCACCAAAGCCTGGGCCAAGCCGCGATGGAACCGCAGGGCCATCACCGCCTCGGGCAGCCCCAGGGCCCGATCCAAAATCAGGGCTTCCCAAAGGGGTTGGGGATGCAGCCACAGCAGCGATTCCGATCGCAGCTCGATCGGGTAGGCTTGCTGATCTTGATCCCAAGCTTGGCGGGCTAGGTTTTCGAGGGCGATCGCCGCTTGCCCTTCGTAGCTCAAGCAGTCGGGCGCACAGCCCAAAAAGGCCGCCACTGCATCAAACAGCCGTCCGCAGGATGAAGACCAAGGGCTGTTGAAACCCGTTTGGGCCATGCCCGTCAGCAGATTCAGCGGCTTTTGAGCAAACCACTTTTCGGAGTCCACCCGATCGAGCAGGCCCGTGGCGTGGAACTGGGCGTATAGATTGCGCCAAGGCTCCTGAGCAGCGCGGTTGCCCCCCAGTAACCGTGCCGGCCACAGGGCCCCGACTCGGTGATATTGCTCGTAGGTTGTCCACAGCAGCTCGCCGCCCCAAACCGTGCCATCGCTGCCCCAACCGAATCCATCCAGGGCAATGCCCAACACGGGCGGGCGATCGAATCCCCATTGGTTGTCGGCCAAGCAGGCGGCAATGTGGGCATGGTGGTGCTGAATGCGCAACAACGGCACTTCCAAGGCCTTGGCCAAGGATTCACCCACCTTCACGGCTTGGCCATCCGGGTGCAAGTCCACGGCGATCGCGCTGGGGCGGTGGTCAAACAAGTTGCGCAAGTCCGCGATCGCGGTGCTGTAGGCCTGCAGGCAGGCGGGCGAGTCCAAATCTCCAAGGTGAGGCGAGAGGATCGCTTGTCCGTCCCGCGAGAGGCAAATGGTGTTTTTCAGATCGCTGCCCAGGGCCAAGATCGGCGGGCTGTTGGTGAGGCCCGGCGGCAGGTTAATGGAACTGGGAGCGTAGCCGCGCGATCGGCGAATCACCTGCACCGAAGTGGGCAACACCCGCACCACCGAATCATCCACCCGATTCAGGATCGATCGGTTGTGGAGCAAAAAAGCATCGGCGATCGACTGCAACTGCAGATGGGCTTCATGGTTGTCAATGCATTGGGGATTGCCGGCCCGGTTGCCGCTGGTCAGCACAATGGGCCGATCCACCGCGCTCATCAGGAGATGGTGCAGGGGGGAGTAGGGCAACATCACCCCCGCCTCCGTCATGTCAGGAGCCACCGACGGGGCCAAATAATGGGAATCGCGGATCGTGAGCAACACGATCGGGGCAGCCCCCCCTAAGAGGAGCGATCGCTCGTGATCACTGACTACGCAAAACTGCCGCACGGACTCCAAATTGCGGGCCATCACCGCCAAAGGCTTGTGGGGGCGATGTTTGCGGACCCGCAGCCGCTGCACCACGGCTTCCTGGGTGGCATCGCAGGCTAAGTGGATGCCGCCCAAGCCTTTGATGGCCACGATCGCTCCCTGGCGAATGGCTTCTGCCGCCTGGGCAATCGCCTGCTCATCCTTCACAATCGGCCGTTGCTGGCTGGGTCGCTCAAACCAAATGCGCGGCCCGCATTCCGGGCAGGCCGTGGGCTGGGCATGGAAGCGACGATCGCCCGGATTATCGTAATCGCGCTGGCAGTCGGGACAGAGCTGAAACCCGACCATGCTGGTGCGCACCCGATCGTAGGGCAGGGAGCGAATGACCGTCAGCCGCGGCCCGCAATGGGTGCAGTTCACGAAGGGGTAGTGATAGTACCGACTGTCGGGATCGTGCAAATCCCGCAGACAGGCGGCACAGGTAGCCGTGTCCGGCGCAATTTGGGTGCGCACCGGGCCCGACTGGCTCTCCAAAATCCGAAAAGACAAGGGCGATCGCCCCAGGAGTTCCGCCGAGGACAAATCCAGGGCTTGGCTGCGATGGGAAACCGGCAAGGGAGCCGATCGAGACACGATCGGGGTTGGGGGTTGCAGCGGCGTATATAACGCTGGCCCCGGATCCGCATCATCCACCACCACCGGCACGATCGGCCCCAGGGGAGTTGTGGGCGGTTCCGTCGGTTCCAAGGGCCGCAACCGATCGATGGCCGGCTCCAAGAGTTCCGCCAGCTCCTCCGCCAAGGAGTTGGAAAGTTCTGGATCCAGGGTCTGATGTAAGTCTTGAGCTAAATCTTGGCCTAGACCGTGATCCAACCGATTGGCATCTAACTTGGGATCCGACGGGCCATGGTTCAAATCTTGATCGCTGGGCCCCACCCGATCGCCCGATCGCCGATCTGAGATGCCAGGACGGACATCAGGACGGATGCCAGAACGCGCCCCCCAATCGCCCGATGGTTCGCTGGGAGCAGCCGTGGGTGAGCTATCAAACAACTGATCCAAGCGCGATCGAGACAGGGAATCGCTGGCGGGGGCTGCGGCTCCGTTGCCATCAACGGCCGAGCGGGGATCATCCCAATTGCCCCGATCGCCTAAATCCGTCTGATCCGCGCCGGAATGCCCATTCAACTCAGTCCGCACCGGATCGACCTGATCCAACCGCCCAGCGCTCTCAGATTCCGCGCCATGCTCAGGGTCGATCGGGGACGGCCGCTCACCTTCGGGGCCCCTGTCTAACCAGCGCGATCGGCCATGGTTGCCCGCTTCCCCTTGCCCCACGCTTGATCCTTCCCGAGGATCCATCGCCATCACTTCTCCGTAGGTTTTCCCAGCCTGTCGCTCGATCGTGCCGTCATCGGCAACCGCCACGGCACTCCATGGGGCTGGCTGCGCGGTTTCCGCCGTCACCACCGACCCCTCCGCCAGCGACTCCGCCACTGGATCATCGGTATAGCTGGAGCGATGTTCTGGTCGCAAATGCAAAGGGCAGCGGGGGCCCTGGAGTTGGTTCTCGGTTGATTGCCCTTGCTGATTGTGGACCCGGGTGGCCTGGCGATTGCGCTGAATCTGCATCGCCGTTTGTTGCCCCAAGGCGATCGAATGTTCATCCCAAGTGAGATCGTCGGATCCAGACTCAAAGGTCGCTGTGAACCTGGATGGCCCGGTGGGCAAGCTTGTTAGCCGCTCTGTCGCGGATTCGGTTGCTGATTCTGCGGGTAATTGCTCAGGTAATTGCTCAGGGGCTGCCAGCTTGCCCAATGCACCAGATTCCGACGGAGAAACAGCAGGCAGGTTGTCACTCGACGATGGCAGTCCTGGCTCCATCAATTCCGATAGGGCGATCGGGGTTCGGATCAGCGTATCAATGCGGGAAAGGGGCGGTTTTTCCTGATAAAGCCGTTGTAAAAAAACATCAATTTGATCCGGATATCCCGCAATCCGAATCACCACGCCAACTCCATCATTCGCCACCGATCCCATCAGTCCACATTCGATCGCTAGTCGATAAACCGTGGGACGAAAGCCGACTCCTTGGACAACGCCAACGACCCGAATTTCTTCGGCTCTCATCGTCAACGATTGCTCGTCTTGAGTGCTGGCCATGGCATATTCTCCCAAAGGAGCGGCATCAAACATACAGGTTTACTTAGGTTGGTTTCCTTAGCAGGGACTAGGAACCAGGTTCAAAGGCTCAAAATTCCCTATGTCAGATGTAGCGCGTTTGCCATGAAAATAGAGGAATCTTTTTGTTTTTTTAGCTTTTACTATCAGCAATCTTTAGAAACCTCTGTGTTTTTTAAAGATCATCAACAATGGTTCTTGAATCCGGATTCGACCAAAAGCTCACAACAATACTCAGATCCTTTGAATTCTTAAAGAAAAATTTAATGTTTGAATTGATTTTGAAATAGCTACCAAGCCTGGTCTCAGTAGATTTCAAGTGTATTTTCAGTATATTTCAGATCTTTTGTCTATGTATCACAAAGATGATTGTAAAGATGATAAAGAGTGCCTTGTAGATAATTTAGAATAAAATTAAAGATGCTTTAGGAATGATTTGAAAAATGTTTAGAAAAGATCTAAAAAATTTACCTCTTGAATCAATTTAAATCGCAATTTGTTGGAAGGTGATGTGAAAAAATTAGAAAATTGTCTAATTTGCTTCCTGACAGGTTTTACGAGAACATCGAAAAAAGAGAAGTGCCTGCGAGATGATGATTTTCGGAAACTGATTGCTGACACCACAGGACTTTCACTGGTTCATTTATTACTAGGATTACGGCACTACCCGAAAAGAGTTGTACCTCAATCTAAACCTTGACTAGGCAACGAAATCCAAAAAATTGTAGGACTATCTAAAGTTTGATTATGGAGATTACTTTCCACTCCCAGATCTTTCCTAAAAACCTTCATGATGCCAATATATAGTTTCCTAGTCCCAAAGGCGACGACCCCAACGGCCGCTGAGTCGATCGTGGGTGTCTTGCAACAGGTCAGGAATGTTTAATTGCTCGGGGCAACGGGGCAAGCAATCCCCACATTCTGTGCAGCGATCGCCCCGTTGTCCTGGAAACCAATGTCCAGCATTTTCAAACATGCCGTAGCGGTAGCGCCCAAAGTCCACCATTTTGAAAGCCACCGCCAGATTACGCAGCCGCAACACCTCTGGAATTTGAATTTCCTCGGGGCAGGGCAAGCAGGCATAGCATTGGGCACAACGATCGGTTTCGAGGGCCGCAATTTGGTGTCGATCGAGCCGATTAAAAATTGCCTGCTCTTCCGCGCTGAGGGGTTCGGTGCGCTCAATCCAGGGTTCGATCGCCCCCAACTCTTCCACCTTGGCGGGGCCAACGCTCAGGGTGGTGATCCTCGGTTGGGCCAGCAGCCAACGGTAACCGGCTCCCAAGGGCGACAGGGGCGCACAGAGTTGGCTCAAGGTAGGCGGCGGGGTGTAGAGCTGTCCCCCTTTGTCGGCGGGGGAAATGATGAAAATGCCCAAATCCCGATTGAGGGCCGCTTGAACAGCGGGGGCATTGCGTTGAAAAAAGTAGTTGAAATGTAAATTGACAAACTCAAATTGATCGGTGGCAATGGTCTGCAAAATCAAAGCCAAGGGCCCATGGGTGGAAAATCCCAAATGACGAATTCGACCATCGGCCAGGGCCCGATGCAATGCGGCCATTCCCGATTGTTGGTCTTGAATCCAATCCAAATGTTCTGGCAGATTCACCCCATGAATGGCTAGGCAATCTAAATAGGGCGTTTGCAGGCGTTCCAGGGATTCGGTCAGTTGCTGATCGATCTCTTCTGGGCTGCCGGTGGGTAATAGTTTGCTGGTGAGAATGACTCGATCGCGCGGCACAATTCCTTGGGCGATCGCCTGACCGACAAAAACTTCGCTGGCTCCATAACCCCGAGCGGTTTCAAAATGGTTAATTCCCAGCTCGATCGCCCGAGCAAATACTTCGGCCGCCTGCTCAGCGGAATCCAAACACCGCATTGTCCCCAAGGAAAAGACGGATAGTTGAAGATTGGTTTTGCCAAATCGTCGATATTGCATGAGCCAGCTTGCGTGAGCCATAAAAATGGGCGGAATTGAATCCGCCCACCCCGTGTAATTTTTGGATGGGTCAGAGTTCCTAACCCGATCGCCCGTTTAGCTGTTCAAGATCTTGGGCACTTTGAAGAAATCTTCATCGCGATCGGGCGCACATCCTAACAGACCTTCCCGATCGGTGTAGCGATCGAGTTGATCAGGGCGCATCACGTTATTCACATCGATCGCCCGGGTGGTGGGTTCCACATCGGTCACGTCCAACTCGCTCAACTGTTCCACATAGGTCAGGATGTTGTTGAGTTGGGCGGCGAATTTTTCCTCCTCTTCAGCAGTCAGTTGAATTCGCGCCAAATGGGCAACCTTGCGAACTTCGTCCAAACTGAGGCTCATAGCAGCTCTAATTGCGATGGTTTGTTTGTTGAAAGGTCAATTTCCAGGATCTCAACAGATCAAGCAATTGAATCCTAAGTGGCAATACTAGGCGATCGCCCTAGGGCCTGTCGTCATTACCTGGGATTCAAAGAATTTGCCCAGATCATGAGACCTCTTTTCCGAAAATTCCTCTGCTCAAGATCGGCTGATCAACAATCATCTTGTAGGTTGGGTTGAGGTACGAAACCCAACAACAGCAGGGTTCGTAGTAATCGAGTTGGGTTTCCCAAAGCTCAATCCAACCTACCGGAGAACCAAGCATTTGAGCGCTTTGTCAGTCAATCAGCAATCTGGGAGAGGAATTTAGGATTAGGATCCTGATTGATACAAGAGGTCTATTGACTCAGGAATCAATCTAGATCTCAACTTGGAAATGAGCATCCAATCGATTGAAAAACGATGGAGAAATCAATCTAGAAGAAGACATCCATGTTCGATCGACCGGTGGTTTTTAACCAGTTTTGGGCCTCGATGTAGTTGTTGGGTGCTAAGCGAATGGCCCGCTTCCAATATTCTGCCGCCTTGTCGAACCAACGCTCGGCTGCTTCATCTTCGCCGCTGGCTTGGGCTTGCTCGCCGTTGTAGTGATAAATCACGGCGATGTTATTCAAGGCCTGGGGCATTCGCGGATTCTGATCAAGGGCTTGGTGATAGTAATCAACGGCTTTGTCCCGTTCGCCATTGCTGGCAAAAATCAAGGCCATGTTATACAGGATGAAGCTGCGATCGTAGGGATCTTCTTCTAGGTTCAGGGCTTCTTCGTAGTTTTGCAAGGCTTCTGCATATTCACCTTCGCCTTGGGCAGACATGCCATCTCGGTAATAAACAAAAGCTTCTTTCGCTTTTTTGTTGGTGGGCAGCACTTTCAGAATCAAGTCCGCCATCACCGTAAAGGTTTTGTCAATAAAATTGTCGTTTTTTTGAGTTCGAGGCATGGGTCAAGCTGCTTTTGAAGCCAAAATAGGGAACGATTGCTGATGGAGTCTGCTCCATAGCTTAACGCCATGGGTTGCCGCATTGCGCGGTAGGGGGATGATTCGTTGCCATGGAGTTGTCGGAGTTTCAATTGGCGCTCGATCGGGGACGGCGCGACTTTCCTTGGGTGAGTCTGGAAGGGCAATGTTTGCGAAAGCTGTCGTTGGTGGGGCTGTCCCTGCGCCAAGCCAAGCTCGATCGGGCTGATTTGAGCGAAACGGATTGCAGCGGGGCCACGTTGCTGAAGGTGTCGGCCACGGAAAGCCAATGGCGTGCGGCCCGGCTCGATCGCGTCAATGCCCAGAAGGCGAATTTTAGCGGAGCCAGCTTTGTCAATGCCCAACTGTCGGCAGCCCAACTGCAAGGGGCCGATTTGTCGGCGGCTGACTTTCGGCAGGCGAATTTGCGGGGGGCAAACCTAACCGGCGCAACTTTGACTGGGGCTTGTTTTGCGGCCGCGGACTTGACCGACGCGATCTTCGACTGGGACTCGGAACCGATCGCCCAAGGGGATTTCACCGCCGCCACCATGCCCGATGGACAACCCTTCAGCGCCGATTGGCAACCGGGCCCCGTCGATCCCTTGCCCCCAGCCCCACCAACCACCGATCGGGCGATCGATGTAGGGCGATCAAATCCTGTCGATCGCGCCGTGACCGAGGCGATCGAACCCACCGATGCAACAACAAACGCACCCCCACCCGATCGGCCCCATCGCTATTTGTTGAGCAATCCCAACTTTGCCGTTCCCAATGCCGGCCCGCCGCCGCCGCCGCCCAAACCCGCGAACCTTTGGGAAGCCGGCCAGCGCCTACCGTTGCCATTGTTAACCCTCTGGCTTTTGGGTTATGCGCTCTGGGGCAGCAGCCTCGCCGTTTTGGATCCACCGCCCCACAGTTGGTTGCTGCTGGCCTGTAGTTCCTTGGCGGGGATGGCCGGGTTGCAATGGGGTTTTTTGGCCCTAACTGGCGGGGCCATGGCGATCGTTCTGGCGGTTCCGCTGCCTCAGCAGGTATTGAGCATTCTGTTGGGTGGGGCCACCGGGTTAACCGTTGGCCTGCTCACCAAATTTCTGATGCATGTTTCCTGGAGCGGGGCCCTGCGCAATGCGCTGTTGGCCTTGGCTTCCGCTGTCACGGTCATTAATTTGGCATTGGGGGTTGTCTGGCTGGGCATGGTGGGAGCCTTGGCCTTCACCTTTTCCGCCATGCCCCTTTGGACAATCATGGTTGAGCAAAATTTGTCCCAAACCCAACGCCTGTTGGTGATGGCGGGAGTGGCCACCTTGGGCGTGGCGATCGGGCGCTGGGTTGCCTAGGGGCGACTCTCTAGCCGCGATTGCGTAGTTTGATCGCCTAGTGTGATCGTTTGATCGCCTAGTTACGGTCGCCTAGTGCAGTTGTTCCCAGGTGCGAGCCACCACATCACTCAGCCAGCGCCGGGACTCGCCATCCAGCAAGTTATCATCCGCCAGCACTTCCGCCGTCAGATCTTCCAAGGATTGGCCCTTGGCCCGGGCCGCCGCGATCGCCACGGTGATGGCATCCGCGATCGAATCGATCAACCCTTCACCTGAGGGGATTAATTCCGCCCGTCGGGGGCGCGGCTGGCCATAAGTTGGATTAAACGCATTCACAACCGAAACTCCGAATCGAAAAGGTGTGTTGAGCGGGGAGCGATCGGGAAGTTTATTTCCCAAGGACAGCAAGCGAAACTGCAACGGGCAACGAGCACTGGGTCCCACAGATTTGTCCGGTTTTGGGTTGGCAAGGGCAGGCGCGATCGGGAAGAGATAACCCAATTTCGGGTAGCCATCTCATGTAGCAATCTCGCTGAAACCCCCATCCAACCCCAGTCAAAACCCAATTCAATTGGGCATCCTGGGGACAGGCGAGGTCGGCCATTCGGTGGCGCAGTGGGGCAACCCATCAACCATCCGGCTTGATCAAGCTCGCCTGTCCCCAGACCGCTTGCAGATCCAGGGAACCCGCAAGGTGTTCACAGACAGGTCAATACAGAACAGGTCAATACGGGCGGGGCAATTCCGAATCTTCAGGGAGCGATCCCGATGCGATCGGCCCTGCCAAGTCAGCCCTGTTAAGTCAGCTTAGGCAATTACTCTCGATATTTGTAAACTTCTGTAAAGTTTATTAATTATTTTGAGTAAACGGAAGGATAGCGCATTTCTTTCATCTGTCAAGGATATTTCCAGGATTGCTTAAGATCACAGGTGAAACCATCTCGCCTCCGGGGTTCGTGGCCGCTAAGCAGGGATCCGCCGCTTGGCTAGGGCCTCGGAAACACGCGATGATGGAAACGATCGCCAAAGCCTGAGATGCTTTTCAGGCGAGCTTTGCAGCGTCCACAGCACCCCAAGGGCTGAAAAACTTCACCCTAAAAAAGGAAACACTCCCGCTTTGGTTGCAAGTTTGTTGCAAAACGCTTCTTTTTACGCCCGTTTACGATTTGAGTAATCAGAACCCAATCCATGAAAGAACTGCTTTATCTGGAAGTGCCGACTCCGGAAGCCGCAACGGTGCTGAACTGGTTGCAGCAAGAGTTTATGGTTCCCAGCGGGGTGAAGGTAGCGGCTCCCACGGGGTTTCGCTGGCAACCGGCGGGTGATCGGGATGGGGAAACTGTGGCGGGTTGCGTTTGGTCTTTGCAGCGCACCACCTATCTGAAGCTGTTTCGGTGGAGCGATCGCCCGATCGCGGGGGAAGGGGCCTTGGTGCGGGCCCTGCGGCAACAGGTGGCCGAAAAATTCCCCACCACCTACCCGGAGCTTCCTGAGATTGACTTAACAAAGAGCAATATTTTCGAGGCCCTTGCGCCCAAATATCCACAAACCGCTAAGTATTTTCAACGGATGCCCAATGGTGAACGGGATTTGCTGCGGGCCTATTGGTGGGAAAAGCGCTGGCGGGAAGCGGTGCGGAATCCTCAGCAACATAAGCAGGTGATTTTTCAGGGCCAGACTTCTCAGGGCGCGACTTCTCAGGGCCAAGCTTCTCAGGGCGCGACTTCTCAGGGGCAAAACCCCGACCCATTGCCGGCCATTACCTATGACTTGATCTATGTGGGCGGGGCCTTGGGGGTAATTCATGCGGCGATGATGGCGCGGTTGGGCTATCGGGTGTTGTTGCTGGAGCGGTTGCCCTTTGGCCGCATGAATCGGGAGTGGAATATTTCCCGGGAAGAGTTGCAAGTGCCGATCGACCTGGGCCTCTTCACGCCCGCTGAGGTGGAAGGATTGATCGCCACGGAATATCGCGATGGGTTTCACAAGTTTTTTGATGCCAACAATCCACCGCAAGCGCGGGCCAATGTGCTGCACACGCCGACGGTGCTGAATGTGGCGATCGCGGCCGATCGCATCATTCAGCTCTGTGGCCAAAAGCTGCGGGACGCGGGCGGCGACATTTGGGACGAAACGGAATTTGAACGGGCGGACGTGATGGGCGATCGAATCACCATCACCGCCAAACACTTGCCCACGGGGGAAACTCGCCAAGTGGCCGGTCGGTTGCTGATTGATGCCATGGGCACGGCTTCCCCGATCGCCTGGCAACTGAACGGAACCCGCGCTTTCGATAGCGTTTGTCCCACGGTGGGGGCCGTGATTGCCAATGGAATTGATTGGCCGGTCTGGGATTTGGACTATGGCGACGTGCTGTTCAGCCATGGGGACATTTCCCGTGGCCGGCAACTGATTTGGGAGCTGTTCCCCATTGGCGGCAAGGCCGTGACCGTTTATCTGTTCCACTACCACCAAGTTCACCCCGAAAATCCCGGTTCCCTGCTGGAAATGTATGAGGACTTTTTCAGCATCCTGCCGGAATATCGCCGCTGCGATTTGGACAAGCTGACCTGGGGCAAGGCCACCTTTGGTTATATTCCCGGTCACTTCAGCCAAAGCGAGGGCGAGCGGCGCGTCTCGTTCGATCGCCTTTTGGCCTTGGGGGATGCCGCTTCATTGCAATCTCCCCTGGTGTTCACCGGTTTTGGTTCCATGATTCGCAACTTGGGCCGGCTCACAGACCTGCTGGATACGGCCTTGAAACATGACTTGCTGACGGAACAGGACTTGGGTTCAATCCGGGCCTACCAAAGCAACGTGGCGGTTACTTGGATGTTCTCGAAGGGGATGATGGTTCCCACGGGTCGCACGCTGCCACCCCAGCGGGTGAATTCCATGCTGAACACCTTCTTTGGCCTGCTGGCCGATGCCGAGGAGGATGTGGCCGATCGCTTCATTAAGGATCGGTTTGACTGGTGGTTGTTCAATCGCCTGGCCCTGAAGGCGGCGGTGCAAAATCCAATGCTGCTGTGGTGGATTTGGGATTCGGCGGGCCCTTGGGATCTGTGGCGCTGGATGGGCAGCTATCTTACCTTTACCCTGTCGAGCTTGGTGGCTTGGCTGCTGGGATGGCTACCGGCGATCGCCCGCCGAATTCAGCCCTGGTTGGAGCAGCGCGCGCCGGGTCTGTGGTTGCGGGTGCTGGCCCGGTGCTATGCGATCGACCTCACTTGGGGGCAGCGGGCCCGCGTGGCTCGCACGGTTCCCCGATCGCCCACGGAAGCGGTTTCCAGCAGCACGGTCTAGGCCAGGAGTCGCCGGGCGATCGAAATAGGGTGATCATCCCATCTCGATCGCCCCATCTCGATCGCCCAATCCCATTGCAGTTATTAACACAGGCTTGCCCCACCGTTGGGATCGCGTACGATCGCCCATGAGCAGCGTTTGCATAAGAGATGCAATCCTATGGGTGAGATAAAACGAATCGGAGTGCTGACCAGCGGCGGAGATTGCGCAGGGCTAAATGCTGCCATTCGGGGTGTGGTGATGCGGGCTGCCAGCTACGGCTGGGAAGTAATGGGCATTCGCCACGGTACGGAAGGGCTAACTCGGCAGCCCACCGAAGCCCTGCTGCTGACACCGGACAAGGTTGAGCGGTGGTTAACCTTGGGGGGAACCCTGCTCGGAACCATTAACCGGGGCCAACCCTTTCAGGTGACCTTGCCCGATGGCACGATGCACGATCGCACCTTGGACTTTGCCAAGGGCTGTCGGGAGTTGGAGCTATCGGCCATTGTTGGCATTGGCGGCGATGGCAGCCTGAAAATTCTTCATGATTTGATGACGAAAGTGGGCGTGCCCTTTGTGGGGATTCCCAAAACGATCGATAACGACGTGGCCGCCACAGAACAATCGATCGGGTTTGACACAGCCGTGAACATTGCCACGGAAGCCCTCGATCGGCTCCACTTCACCGCCGCCAGCCACGATCGGGTGATGATCCTGGAAGTGATGGGGCGCGACGCGGGCCACATCGCCCTCCACGCCGGCATTGCGGGCGGGGCTCAGGTGATTTTGATTCCCGAAATTCCTTACAAGCTGGAAGTGGTGTCCCAGGCCATTCGCGATCGCCAGGCCGCTGGCAAGGCCTTTTCCGTGGTGATCGTGTCCGAAGCGGTCTGCACCAGCGGCGGTGACGTGGTGACGCAAACCCAGGCCTTTGGGGAATGTCGTCTGGGGGGCATTGGGCAATATTTGGCCCAGGAGCTAGCCCAAAGCACTGGCGCTGAAACCCGCGTCACGGTGCTGGGCCATGTGCAGCGCGGTGGCGTGCCCTCGCCGCTCGATCGACTGATTGCCTCGGCCTTTGGCGTGGAGGCGGTGGATCTGATTGCTCGGGGCGAGTTCGATCGGGTGGTGACTTGGCAACAGCGCCAGGTGGTGAGCGTGCCCGTACTGGAGGCCATTTCCCACTGCCGCATTGTTGACCCCAATGATACGCTGCTGAAAACCGCGCGGGGCCTGGGAATTTGCCTCGGGGATTAGTAGGCAAGCCAGGACAAGAGGCGACATAGCAAAGGATTAACCAAAAGACCAACCAAAAGACGGAGGACACCCTAAAAAGACAAGGGGCTTCAGCCCCTTGCCCCCATCATCAATGGCACTGAGTCGGGATTGGAAAACTGAATCAAGAGGCTTTCAGAACCAGCCTCAAAACCAGTCTAAAAACCAGTCTTGAATTGACCTCAAAACCACAGACAATCTGACCAGGAAGGGGTGAATTGTACTGTTCCGGTCGTGACTCCATTGCTAGGCTGATCCAAGCGCGTAATGCGCTGCAAAATTTCTAAGTTGGTGGGATCTCGGAAAGTTGCAATTCCAATAAAAATTAGCCCCATCACCCAAAGCTGGCTGTTGTCCTTCGGTGGTGGCGCGGCATCTTTTAAGGTGCAGACTTTGACCTTCCCTTTTTTGGCCTTGGCGATCGCGGCGGCCTCGTCTTTGTCGGTAAAGTGGACTGCTTTGCAAGCGTCGGGCACTGAACCGTTGGGGACATAATAGGAGCCATCGGGCAATTCGACAACGTAACACATGCTCAATTCCCTGATCGATGATCCTGAAAGGATGGAAATTTTAGACAGCACAAATCCGCACAGCTTTTGGTGAAGAAGGCTGCTTTTGGTTGACCCTCAAGGTCAAGTCAATTCAGTGCAAAATAGAGGACGAGAAATGACGAAGACGGCGCATAACCATCCGTCTCGTTTTACGTCTTGTTTTGCATTCAAAAATTTGTACTAGTCATCTATCGAGAAAGCTTCAAAAAATTATGCAAACCTGACCCGATCGGGATCATCCGTTGGGTTTTGGGCCTCGCCAAGATCAACTAGCCGAGGGCATAGAGCCAGCCATCGCGCCCACTCAGATAGACCGTTCCATCCCAGACGATCGGGGTGGCCTCAAAGGAAGATCCCGGGGCAAAGTGCGCCAACAGATTGACCTCCAAGCGAAACCACTGGCCCCGACCATTGGGCAAAGCGGCCGGGTCTTGGGACTGGGTGGGCAAAAAGCGCAACTGAAACAGCCGCACCCCGTCGTAGCTGGCGGCCACGAGGCGATCGCCCTCGGTGAAAATCGGGGTGGAAATGGTGGGGCCAATTCGGGTTTGAAAGGCCACGTAGGGCGAGTTGTGTGGCCCATCCCGCTGTGGCCCCCAATGGGCCAGGCCGGTGGTGCGTAACTGGGAGCCAATGTAGAGAATTCCATCGATCGCCCCCGTGGCAAACAGGGGCGGCTGTCCCCGATCGCGATAGTCATCATTCAGGGCCGCTGAGCCGATAATTCCACCCTGCCAATCTTGGTAGCGCAAGGAGCCGGTGGGCAAAAACCATTCCACGGCCTCGGCGGGCGGCCTGGCCGGATTCAGTTTAAAAAGACCGCCGGGCCCGGATGTATATTGCCGCTCGATCGCACAAAAGAGCTTGCCATCGCGGGAAACCACCGCCGTTCCGTCAATATCTGTGCCGGTGAAGAAATCCCAGTCAATTTGCCGACTGTTCAGGTCAACGCCATAAACGTGACCGGAGCCAGCCGCCACAAACAACCGATCGCCCAGTCGCGACGGGGAAGATTCCGCCACCAGGTTGCCGCCATGGCGGGCCCCATCGCCCGGGGCATAGAACAGCAATTCCCCCGCGACCGCCGGTTGGGTGATGCCGTCCCGTTGGGTGACTGTGTTCAGCGCGGCCCCCAAAAAGGAACCAATCCCGTTTTCGCCCACATTAAACAGCAGCCCATTACGCAAATCGAGGGGGCTGCTGTCGTTGTCGCGGCTGTAGCTGGCGGTTTGGCGCACGTTCCACCGCCACAACTCTTGGCCCGTGCGAAAGGAAATGGCCCGCAAACTGGGAACCACCCGCGCCGTAAAGGGCACATTCACCCCCTGGCGACTGCCCTGAAGCACAATCACTTGATCGAGCGGTGGTGCGGTGCGATCGATGTAGATCGTGGCTGTTCCCTTCAGCACGTCGTCAAATCGATAGCGCCAAACCTCTTGCCAAGTTTGCAGGTCAATTTTGCGCAGGTGGTGGTCAAACGCGCCAATCAGCAAATAGTCTCGTCCCCGATCGCGCACGAGGGTGCATTGCCCCGTCCAGCCCGCACCGCTCCAAACCTCCAATCGCCGCCCAATCCTTGTTGGGCCGGATCCCAAAAAGAACTTGCGCTGCACCCCCAATTCCTGGGGAATGCCTCGGCCATAGAACCGGCGGGCTTGGTTACCCAAAAAGCTGGGAATCAGCAGTTCCACTTCGGCGCGGGGATCTTGGGCGGCGGCCAACTGTTCTTGGGCCAAGCGATCGGCCATCCGCAGGCGATCGGCCCAGGCGGCGGGTTGTCCAGGAATTAACGGCGCGGCCTCGGCCTGTTGCCGCAGCTCGCTGGCCCGCTGGCCCATGGCGGCTCCCATGGATCCCAACAATCCCCCTTGGGCAATCCAGCGGGTGACGGTACGACGCGAGGGCACGATCGACTCCTGAAGCGAGGCCTAAAAATCAGCCCCATCATCGCAAGATTTCCAGGGTTTTTCAGCCTGCTGTGGAGAAATGGCCGATCGGGGAGGGCGATCGAACCGGGCTACACCGTCGCTGTGGATCGGGGCCCCGGGTGAATTGTGTTTTGGGGCTTGCTGGATCCGCGAATCGGCAGCTCAATGTAAAACTCCGTGCCCCAATCGGGACTGGACTGGCAAGTCAGCGCCCCGCCGTGCTGTTCCACAATCACTTGATAGCTAATGGACAGGCCCAAGCCCGTGCCTTTGCCCGTGGGTTTGGTGGTGAAAAACGGCTCAAAAATTTGATCGCGTACCTCCGGTGGCATTCCTGGGCCATTGTCTCGAAACCGAACAATCACCAATTGCTGATTCAACGTGGCCGTGGTGATTTCAATGCGGCTGGGATTTTGGCGCATGTCCGCAAGGGTTCGACCCGCATCCCGCAGGTCGATCGCATCGATCGCATTCACCAACAAATTCATAAACACCTGATTCAGATGTCCCCCGTAGCATTCCACCAACGGCAATGGGCCATATTGCTTAATCACCTCAATGGCCAAGCGATCGGAGCGACCCTTCAGCCGGTTTTGCAAAATAATTAATGTGCTATCAATGCCCTCATGTAAGTCAAACGTTTGCAACTCTGCTCGATCGATTCGAGAGAAAGTCCGCAACGATTGCACAATGTCCTGCACGCGCCGCGCACCCAACTGCATCGATTGAAAAGTTTTTGGCAAATCCTCAACCAAGAAATCCAGCTCCAACTCCTCTAAAGCTTCGCGTAAGGTTGGCTCTGGGTCTGGATAGAACGTGTCAAACAAACTCATCGCCTTCAGCAGGCTTTGAACATATTCTTCGGCGTGGGTTAAGTTGCCCGCAATGAAGTTAATAGGATTGTTGATTTCGTGGGCTACCCCTGCCACCAATCCTCCCAGGCTTGACATTTTTTCCGTTTGAACGAGCTGGGTTTGGGTCTGTTTCAGTTGACTGAGGGTTGCTTCCAAGTCCTCCGTGCGCTCTGCCACCCGCTGCTCCAATTGCTCATTTGCCTGGTGAATTTCCAGAAATCTTTCCCGCAAACTTTCGGCCATTAACTGCCCATTGGTTGACAGTTGATCAAACTCCTGAACTGGGCTTTGTGGCCAATCCACATCTTGTTGATCATTCACGCGATCGGGCAGGTCTGTGGTGATTTTTGCCAAAATTTGCAAGGGCTTAACCAAGGCCTTGCTCACCCAATAGGCCGCCAGCATACTGCCATAGACCACCAGCATCACAATCCCAAATCGTTGGTTATAGGCCACCTGCAAATCATCCATGTGGGGTTGTGCGGGGAATGAAATCCACAAATGCCAACCCAAATCGCCCGGCAGGACACTGGCAAACCAATAGGTGGACTGGCGAGCACGCACCATGGGCGGCCGAGCGGGATCGTTGGTCAAAACCTGATAAAACTCAGCGCTTCTGGTTCCCAGTTGCCTGACCCAAGTTTTCGGCTGACTCAGATTAAAACCATCCTGCGGTTCATAGGCCGGATTCACACTGCCCATCACTTGCTGGTTTTCATTCACCAACACCGCGCCCACCGCCTGATCGTAAATTTTCACCGGACTCGTGAGCGCATCAATGAATCGATCGAACCGCAGATGGGCAATTAAAAATCCTGTGGACTCCAACCCCTGGGTTAGGGGTCGCACCAACCAAAGCTGATGCTCATCGCCAGTTTTGTCCTTCGGAATTGCCACAATTCGCCAGGATTGGAGCTGATTGGGTTGACTTTCACGTAGCTCCAACTGCGATAGGGACTGAAGGCTGAGAGACACATCAGGATTATTGGTTGCCTGGGTCAGAAAACGTAGTTTGGAATCCAGCACCCAAAGACCATCAATCAGCACATTCTGTTCCAGGGCCGTGATTAATTGAGCTTCGGTCAAGGACTCCGCTTTGAGTTGGGAAAAGTCCGTGGCCGTTTCCCAAATTTGTCGCTGCCAATTGCGAATTTGCTCAATGATTGGCGCACTTGCTAGTTGTAAATCTGTCCTGACCGATCGCTCCAAATCCACCAACATTCGGTTGGCATCCAGGGTGAAGAGCAACATAATCGGCAGCAACACAAAAGCCACCAAAATATCGTTTAAAACATCCCGCAATGGCCAGCGAACTGATTGAAATTTTTGTGGAAATCGCTGTCCTAAAAAAGAAAAAATCCCAAGGATGCCGCTGGCAATTAGAGCATTACAGACCCCATTCAGGGCTTGTTTCAGCAAAATGAGCTGCACCTGTAAAACGCCCACCTGCAACAGGGCCCCATAAAACAGAGCCACCAACAACGATCCCACCACCAGCCAATACAGACCATCCAGCAACAGCAAACTTTGGCGATGGCGCTGGCGAACCCACCCCACCAGGGCCGCTTCCACCGTGAAAATAATCATGGCGTAGGGGTGGCTCCAAAGCACCCAGGTATAGCTCCCGATCGCTGCCCCGGCAATGCCACCCCAAAGGGGCCCATAGAATCGTGCTGCCAGTAGAGCGGCCACACTCCCAAAGATAAAATCAACGCCTAAAAATAACTTTGCTCGGTAGTAGTTACCGAGTAAGCCCAAAATAATTAGCCCAATAAAGCAAACAATTTTGAGTCCTTGGGGATGAACCCCCTTTTTCGAAACTGTCATTTTGCCCATTGCTTGAGGAAAAATCTTATTGATCTACAGATATAGACTCAACCGGCACAGATTCCACAGATACAGACCCAATATGAATTTAATTTCATGGAACTGAGTTTGGGTCTCTTGGCGCGACGGACGAGACCGATCGCCCGCTGGGTTGCCGATCGGGTCGGGGAAGCCCGCTATGATGGAGAGGCTTAGAATTATGAAGTTTTTTTGCTAGAAACTTATCAATGGCCATTGCACCGAACCAAAACATCAGTTCCGGCTCCGACGCGATCGCACCCCAGGATCCGCCAACGGGGCGATCGTCTGGTCTGCGCTCGGTGATCGTAGAAAAGCTTTTCTTTGGCAACGAGCCAACCCCGGAACTGATTGCCATTTTGCTGGTGTATCTGGTGCAGGGCATTTTGGGGCTGGCTCGTTTGGCCGTCAGTTTTTTCCTGAAGGATGAGTTGCACCTGAGTCCGGCGGAAGTGGCGGCCCTGATGGGGGTTGTGGCCATTCCCTGGATGGTGAAACCGCTGTTTGGGTTCATGTCTGACGGGTTGCCTATTTTTGGCTACCGGCGGCGACCCTACCTCATTCTGTCGGGCATTGGTGGGGCCTTGGCTTGGGTGGCGATGGCCACGGTGGTGCATACGGGCTGGGCGGCCATGCTGGCGATCGCCCTTTCTTCCCTGGCCGTGGCCGTCAGTGACGTGATTGCCGATTCCTTGGTGGTGGAACGGGCCCGCAACGAGTCCACGGGCACGGCCGGATCCCTGCAATCCCTTTGTTGGGGGGTTTCGGCGCTGGGGGGCCTGTTGACGGCCTATCTCAGCGGCGTGTTGTTGGAGCAGTTCAGCGCCCAAACGGTGTTTTGGATGACCTCCATGTTTCCGCTGTTGGTTTGTTTTGGGGCCTTTGCGATCCACGAAACCCCCTTAACCGCCCGTCCAGACCTGAGCGTGGTTCAACAGCAGGCGCGAGATCTATGGCAGGCGGTTTCCCAAAAGGCGATTTGGCTGCCCACGTTGTTTCTGTTCCTTTGGCAGGCCACGCCCTCATCGGATACGGCGTTTTTCTACTTCACCACCAATGAGTTGCAGTTTCCGCCGGAGTTTTTGGGGCGGGTGCGGCTGGTGACTAGTGTGGCGGCCTTGATTGGGGTTTGGGCATTTCAGCGGTTCTTCAAAACCGTGCCTTTCCGCAAAATTTTCCTTTGGAGCACGCTGGTTTCCACGGCGCTGGGGATGACAACGCTGTTGTTGGTGACCCATGCCAACCGGGCTTTGGGCATTGATGACCGCTGGTTTAGCTTGGGCGATAGCCTGATTTTGACCGTGGCGGGACAAATTACCTTCATGCCGGTGTTGGTGCTGTCGGCGCGGCTTTGTCCGCCGGGGGTCGAGGCAACGCTGTTTGCGCTGTTGATGTCGGTTTATAACCTGGCGGGGGCGGTGTCCAGTGAGTTTGGGGCCCTGCTGACCCATTGGTTGGGGGTGGATGAAACCCACTTCGATCGCCTGTGGTTGTTGGTGACGATCGCCAACTTGTCAACCCTGTTGCCGCTGCCGTTGGTGGGTTGGTTGCCACAGGATGATGCAACCGATGGCGATGCCCAGCTATCGGAGTTGCCGCCGGAGGTGACAGCCGTGAAACATCGGGAGCCAAACCTAGTGCCAACCTTTATGCCGGAGATGTCTCCGCAGCCCGATCGGCGCGATCGCTCCAAAACTTAGGGTTCAGGCGGGCGATCGGCTCCCCGATCGCCCGCCTGGGATTGAATTAGCAAAGCCGTTCAAAGCCGTTGAGCAATTGGGACTATCGGGGCGATCGCAAAATCCACCGCACCGCTTCTAGCAAATTAGCCGCCACAAAGTCCGGCTGCGTCGCGTGTTGATAGTTGCCCGCCAACACCTGCTCCCCAAACCCCGTCGTCACCAAAATGCCCGTACAACCGGCATTCTTGGCTAGGTCAATATCCGTCGCCTTGTCACCCACCATCACACTGCGCGACAAATCGAGATCCCAATCCCAGGCGGCCGCCACCAGCATTCCGGTGTTGGGTTTGCGCCAAGTGCTGTAGCGGGTGAATTCAGGATCCTTGCCGCCTTCGGGGCCGCTCAGGTACGGGCAGTAATAGAGCGCATCCAGCTTGGCCCCCGCTTCTTGATTAAGCAGGTGACAGAGCCGATCGTGCAGCGCGTCCACGTGGGCTTGGGGATAGTAGCCCCGGGCTGGGCCGGCTTGGTTGGAAGCCAAACAGCAAAACCAGCCCGCCTCGTTTAGTTGGCGCACCGCTTGGGCTGTGCCGGGGATTAGGTGCAGGTCTTCGAGGCGGTGAATGTAGCCCGCCTCTTGGTTTAATACGCCGTCGCGATCGAGAAATACCGCCGGTCTAGACACCCAACTTCTCCAGAATGGCGCTGGGGGGAATGTCACTCATTCGATCGGTCGGGGACTTGATGGCCACGAAGCGATCGTCACCGGGCGGCAGCAGCTTGGCGGGATCGGTGGGGCCAAACAGGGCGATCGTGTAAGTGCCCAGGGCCACGGAAATATGCATCGGGCCGCTGTCGCCACAGAGCATCACATTCGCCCCTGCCGTCATCGCTGCGAGTTGACCAATGTTGTTGGGAGTCACCAGCTTCAGGGTCGGACAAGCGGCCTGCAACGTAGCCACAAAATCCGTATCGTCAGGCCCCTTCACCAGCACGATCGGCAGTTCCGGCTTGGCCTGTTGCACCTTGGTCAACACCGCCTTCCAGGATTCCACCGGATAGACCTTATCAAAGCCCTTCAACTTAGCCATGGCACTGGAGCCGCCATGCACCAGCAAATAGCCCTGTCCCTTGATCCCCAAGCGGGCTTGCTCTGCTTCAGCCCAGGCCAGTTCCTTTTGGGGCACTTGCAGCGACAGGGCCGGCCGGGGAGCCGTGATTCCAAAGCCGCGCACCAGGTCGTGGTACAGATCGCCCGCGTATTGCTCCAAATTCAGGGGCACGGGATCGGTCAAAAACATCTTGCCGCCGGCCGCGTAGCCCACGCGCTTGGGAATCCCCGTCAGCCACAGCAGCAGCCCCACGGCCCACCGCCGCCCCAGCGACAGCACCGCGTCATATTCCCGATCGCGGATGGTGCCCAGCAGGTTGCCCCAGTCGGCGGGACTGTTGCGATCCTTGAAGTCAAAGGCGATCGTGTCGCGCACCGAAGCACAGACCTGGTAGGCCGCAACCGATCGCGGCTCCACCACCACGTCAATCTGCGCCTTCGGGTAGGTCTGCTTCAGTTGGGTCAGGGCGGGGAAAAATAAGATCTGGTCGCCAATGCCACCAGGTACGAGGGCGAGGATCTGCATCATAAAACTCGCGGGGTTGCCAAGTAGCGGCGGTAAAACAATATCGAAATCCGTGAAATGAAGCCTGAAAAACCGATAGCCAGCAATGGTGTTTCGACCCGCGAGGACTTCGCAGGCGAATCCAAATCGCTACGGTCAGGAATCGCTCTCAATTTTAGAAGGATCTGCCCTAGGGTCAACTCGATCGCCCAAATCAACTCCAGGGTTTAGGGCAGCCCGTCCACAGCCTTGCGAATTCCCGAGAAAGTCGATTGAATCTTGATCGGGCGATCTGCCCAATCCCATTGGGTTCAGTCACAACATCCACAACATTATTTAGGAAACCGATTTTGTATCTCCTAATTCCGGCGGCCGGCTCCGGCAAGCGCATGGGCGCGGATCGCAACAAACTCCTGATCGACCTAGCGGGCGAAACAATCTTCGCTTGGACGCTGAAGGCCGCCCAGGCCAGCCCGTCGATCGCCTGGATTGGGATCATGTGTCAGCCGATCGACCGGCCGGATTTCGAGGCGATCGCCCAGAACCTGCACCTGACCAAGCCCGTTGTGTTTATCCAGGGCGGCGACACCCGCCAAGCCTCGGTCTACAATGGCCTGCAAGCCCTGCCCCCCGAAGCCGATCGCGTCTTGATCCACGACGGGGCCCGCTGCTTGGCCACCCCAGACCTGTTCGATCGCTGCACCGCCGAGCTGGCCACCTGTCCGGGATTGATCGCCGCGATTCCCGTCAAGGACACGATTAAGCAAGTGGATGCGAATCAAATTGTTAGCAACACGCCCGATCGCGCCACCCTCTGGGCCGCCCAAACGCCCCAAGGCTTTGAAGTGGCCACCCTCAAGGCCTGCCACGATCGGGGCTTGGCTGAAAACTGGGAAGTCACCGACGATGCCGCCCTGTTTGAGCGGTGCGGCTTGCCCGTGAAAATCGTGATGGGCGAAGAAACCAACCTGAAAGTCACCACCCCCCAAGACTTGGCGATCGCCGAGTTCATCCTCCGCCAGCGCCAACCCTAGCCGTTCCCCAACAACCCAACAGCCCAACACCGCAATCGCCAAAGCGAGCGCTACCATAGCGATCGCAGCCCCTACGATCGTCTTCAAGACCATTGTGGGAGTGGCTTTCAGTTGATTCGGAGTGGTGAATATCTTGTCTAGCAATAACCCACCGGCTAAATCCGAACGCTCCGGCGTGCCGGCCAGCGACCAAGTGGTCAGTGATATTTTGCGACTGGGCGATCGGGGTAACCTTGTGCAGGTCGTCCAGCATGAATTAAACATGCGCGGTTTTGATGCGGGACAACCGGACGGTATGTTTGGCCCCCAAACCGAAATCGCCGTCAAACAGGCCCAATCCGCCTATGGTCTCACGCCCGATGGCATCGTTGGGGCAGACACCTGGGAGCGTTTGGGCTTCACGTTCCGCTAGATTGCCGCGAGCACGTTCCACCCCAAAACCCATCAACCAAAAACCGACGCGGGGCCCAGCAGCCCCCCATCGGTCAACTCAAAACGGCACTACAGTCCGCTGTTGGTAATTCAGACGCAAAATCTGATCATTACCCGCAATTGATCATCCAAAATTCATCACCTGTAATTGATCACCAGGGAGGAGCTAGAGTGCCCCTCTCTGGTGCGGTGACGTTGCCCTAGACCGCCTCTAGGTTCTTCTCACCGGTCCGAATCCGGATGATTTGTTCCACGGGCGAGATGAAGATCTTACCGTCGCCAATTTCGCCGGTGCGGGCCGCGGTGATGATGCACTCAACGACCATATCCACGTCCTTGTCGTCCACCACCACTTCGATCTTCAGTTTTTGCAGGAACTCAACGGTGTACTCCGATCCCCGGTAGCGCTCCGTTTGTCCCTTTTGGCGGCCAAAACCGCGCACTTCGGAAACGGTCATCCCGACAATGCCGGCGTTGACGAGGGCAATTTTTACATCGTCCAATTTAAAAGGACGCACGATCGCTTCAATCTTTTTCAAGGCTAGTCTCTCCCTTTGAGCATTCGTTATAGGTCTTGGTGATCACTGGGCCATTGTGGCTTTCCCCTTGGCACACCTCAAAATCCTCAGGTTGGGATCGGGTTTGCATCGGAGTTGTTGCACACAGAATCTCAGCGATCGCCCGGTTCTAGCCTGGGTGTTGCAGCCCCATCACCACCCCAGGGATCTGGCTCCTTGGGAGTTGGCAACCCAGTTTGGTAACCAAGCTTGGCAACCCAGTTTGGCAACCCAGTTTGGCAACCCAGTTGGGGTCAACCAACACCCAAGCATAGAAGGGTTGGCCGTGGCCTGCACAACAAACCGATATCTCTGACGAAATCGGCATTCTATTAACCCGGTTATCAACCTGGTTATCAACCCGGCTAACGGGGCAACCGCCAGGCGGCTGAGCTAGATCAGAGATGAACAACGCCGTGGGGCGTTATCCACAGGCTGACCCTTGCAGGCTGGAAAGTGCTGAGCTTGACCCCTGAGTTCGGCCACCGGACGAGGTTGCACCTTGGCGCAAGTGCCTGTACAGGCCACGCTAAAGCCTGGAACTGCCCACCTGCAAGAGCCAGAGAACAGTGGTTGGCATTTTTAAGGCTAGCCTATCAAAAGCCGGGGGCGCTCAGGCTAGTGGGCTGTATATCCCTGGTTGCGTTGGGTTAACAGTTAGCACTGGATCTCATCAGGGTTTTGTAATGTTCGTTACCGGTTGTTGAGCAAGACCTATCCCGAGGGGGGAGGGTTGGGTGCGGATCAGACAAGCAATGGCCCTTTGTCGTCGGTAGCCCTGCTGGCTTGCACTTGCTATGGGATTGGTATCTATTCGTAGGGGCGGCTTTGCTCCGTCATCGGTCGCGCCCGATCGCACCCAAACCTTCCGTGCCCTGGTCTTGATGACTTTGGTAACGGCGCTGATCGGATCCTTGGCGTTTCGCCTCAGTCGCTTGCAACTGGTGGAGGGGGCTGTGCAGCGCCAGGCCGCAGAGCGGAATCGATTGCGGGGGTTGCCCTTGGTTCCCGATCGGGGGGCCCTGTTCGATCGTAAGGGCCAGGTGCTCGCTCGGAGTCGCTTAATCCGCAGCGTGTATCTGTCGCCCCAGCGCCACAGCCCAGCCGAGTGGCAGCGGATTCTGAAGCCGATGGAAAGTATTTTCGATCGCCCCGTTGCGGCCATTGCCCAACAGATTGCCACTCAGCGTCAGCAGGGCCGGGGTGATATGCCCATTCGGGTGGCCCGGGATCTGACCCCTGAAGGATTTGTCCGGCTGGCAGAACTGGATCCGGGAGCAGGCATCCTTGCCGTGCGCGTGGAAGCTGAGCGGGACTATCCCCACGGTTCCACTGCCGCCCACGTGATTGGCTATTTGGGGGAAGCCAACCCCGAAGATATTAAAAACAACCCCGACTTGCCCATGGGAGCTACCGTGGGCAAGGCAGGCATCGAACGATTGGCAGAATCGACCCTGCGGGGCACTTGGGGCTACGACTGGATTGAGGCCGATGCCAAGGGCCGTCTCCTGCGGCCGGCGGGCCAACGGCCCCCGAAGCCGGGCCAGCCCCTTCAGTTAACGCTGGATTTGGCCGTGCAACAGGCGGCGGAACGGGGACTTCAGGGACGGCGCGGCGCAGTGGTGGCCATGGATCCCCGCACGGGGGCGATTTTGGCCATGGCCAGCAGCCCCACATTCGATTCCAATTGGTTTACCCAGCGCATTACCAAAAACCAGTGGGCCCAACTCCAAGACCCCAGCCGCCCCCTGTTGAATCGGGCCCTTCAGGGCTATCCCCCGGCCAGCACGTTCAAGATTGTGACTTCGGTGGCGGCGATCGAGTCGGGAGCCTATAGCCCGAATGCCACGGTGGGCACTGCCGGGGCCCTGTCCCTGGGGGGGACGGTGTTTCGGGAACATGGGGGCGGTGGCTACGGCACGATCGGCTTTGCCAGGGCCCTCGAGGTCAGCAGCAATACCTTCTATTACCAGGTGGGAATGAAGACCGGCCCCGAGGCGATCGCCCAATGGGGCCAGGCCCTGGGCATTGGTCAGCCGCTGAAGTTGGGGCTGTTGGGCAGTCGGGGCATGTTGCCCACGCCGGCCACCAAACAAACTCTGTACCGTCAACCCTGGTACTTGGGCGATACGGTCAGTATGTCGATCGGGCAAGGATTGGTCTTAACCACGCCTTTGGAATTGGCCACGGTCGTTTCCGCGATCGCCAATGGAGGAAAGCGTGTGGTTCCCCACCTGTTGGCTAACCAAACCAGCCAATCGGACTTTCAACCCCAGTTGATCGGCCTGAAACCCGAAACCCTGAACGTGGTGCGCCAAGGACTCAATGCGGTGGTGCGCCAGGGAACCGCCAAAGTGCTCAACGATCCCAGTCTGCCCCCCAGCGCTGGCAAAACGGGAACCGCCGAAGTGCCCAGCGGCCCCAATAACGCAATGTATGTGGGCTATGCCCCGGTGGATCAACCGCAAATTGCCCTAGCGGTGGCTGTGGAAAATGCTGGCTATGGGGGAGCTGTGGCGGCCCCGATCGCGAAGGAAGTGTTCAAGGCTTACTTTGGCCCAAAACCGCCCGCCTCTAATCCGCCCGCGAATCCGTAGCAGATTCACCAAGGAGCAGATTCGCAAAAATCCACGAAACTCCTGCCAAAAGCCTGCCCAAGACCCATCAAGATCACTCCAGCGAGCGGATCCTTCAAGGCTAACCTTCTGTAGTCCCTGGATCTCGGAACAGTTAAGGGCAGGTCAGTCTCAGCAACTCAGCAACGATTTAGGGGCGATCGCACTAGCCGATCGCCCCTAAATTTATTGATTTGCATCCATTCATGAGGCTCATGAGGCTCAATTCAGGCAATTGCTCAAGATTTTGAGCCTGATGTCATCAAATCATCAGAATCCCAGGTTCAAAATTTCGAGCCTAATGTCATCAAATCATCAGAATCCCTAATCAGCCCTGCGCCCCAAGCCACAAAACAGCGTGCCATCAGGTCTTTGCGGAACCCGATCGCGCCAAATGCCCAAAACTGGTTTGGTCACCCTCAGAATTTCCGGTAAAGTATTGGGCGACGGCCGATTGGGCATGGGTGACAAACAGAAACCCTCATCAATGGGTCACTTAAGCGCCCGCCGCCCATCAGCAAACCCCCGATCGAATCCCCAAAAGCCTAATTTTTGGGATTCCAAGGGTTGCCTTGTTCCTGGTTTTGTTTTTCCCGTTCCGTTGCTTCTTCCCTGTGCGATCGCCCCGAGCCATTGACCCCGAGCCATTGACCCCGAGCCTATGCGTTGATGCTCAGAGCTAGACCAGTTGGCCCATGACCTGCACCTGTTGGTTCGATCGCTAACTGCTCTTGCGCTTGCTGATTGTTGTCCGCTTGGGATTTTTCCCCTTGCTCCCTCTTTCCATCGGCCGATCATCCTATGACGCTGTTACAACCGCTGTACGATCGCCTCAACACCGATGGCCGCACCATCGGGCGATCAAACCAAGGTTGGATTTTGATGGGTGTGGTTTCCCTGTTGATCTTTGGGGGACTGGCTCAGCGCCTAGTGCATCTCCAGCTCATGGAAGGTGAGGCCCTGCGGGCCCGGGCCGAGCGCAACCGCATTCAAACCATCCCCAAAATTCCTAGCCGGGGCAACCTGCTCGATCGCAACGGCAACCTGCTCGCGGGTAATCAGCTCACCCACTCCGTTTCCGTTTGGCGCACAGCGGTTAACCGGCCCAACTGGCCCCGACTGCGGAATGTTCTGGCCACCACCCTCAATATTTCAGAAGACGATCTCCAGGCCCGGGCCGATCATCTAGATTTTGAATCTCGCTTTCTGATTCCTGTTCAGCACAACGTGAAACCCGAAGAGGTCGTGCGGTTGCGGGAATATGGCGTGGATCTGCAAGGGGTGCAAATTGAACGGGAAACCAGCCGCTCCTATCCCTACGGTGAAACGGCCGCCCACGTCTTGGGCTACATCGGCGAAATCAGCAAGGAAGAACTGGAAGGCAACCGATTTCGGGCCCAAAAATCCGCCAAAGGCTATCGCTATGGCGACATTGTGGGCAAAATGGGCCTTGAAAAATCCCTGGAATTTACCCTGCGGGGCCAGCCCGGTAGCGGTCGGGTAGAAATTGACGGCAAGGGCAACCTGATCAACATTCTGGACGATCGCCCCGCTCGACCCGGTGAAGATATCCACCTCAGCTTAGATGTGGACTTGCAGCGGGCTTCGGAATCGGCCTTGGGGGGACGCAACGGGGCCGTGGTGGTCATGAACCCCAAAACCGGCGAAGTGTTGGCCCTGGCCAGCGAACCCCGATTTGACCCCAATATCTTCACCCGCAAGATTGACCAACGCACTTGGCAAGCCCTGCAAAAGCGTCGCCATCCCTTCGTGAACCGAGCTTTGCAGGCCTATCCCCCCGCCAGTACCTTCAAGGTGGTGACCACCGTGGCGGCGGTGGAGTCGGGCAAGCTCCCGCCCGATGCTGTTCTGCCCACCTATGCCTATTTGCCCGTGGATGGTACTCGGGTTTGGGATTGGAACAAATCCGGCTTTGGCCCCATGAGCTTCATCAGTGCCATGGCCATGAGCAGCAACACCTTCTTTGGGCAAGCGGGCCTGCGGGCGGGCGAAAAAAACCTGGTCACTTGGGCCCGAAAGCTGGGTTTTAGCTCACCAACGGGCATTGAACTGCGATTTGAGGAAGCCAGGGGACTGATTCCCAGTGATGAATGGAAGCGGAAAAATGACTTGGGACGTTGGCATCGGGTAGATACGGTCAATGCCTCGATCGGGCAAGGCTACGTGCAAGCTTCCCCCCTGCAAGTGGCGGTCATGTTTTCAGCCGTGGCCAATGGGGGCTATCGGGTGCAGCCCCGGTTGGTGCAGTCCACGCCGATGCAGCGGGAGTCTTTGGGTTTGAAACCCAGCACCTTGGAACTGTTGCGGAAATCCCTGCGCAGTGTGGTGACGGCGGGTACGGGCAAAGCCCTGAATGGCACGGTGTCGGTGGCAGGCAAGAGCGGCACGGCGGAAGATCCGCCCCGGGAAACCCATGCTTGGTTTGGGGCCTATGCGCCCTATGAAAAACCGGAGATCGTGGTGGTGGCGTTTTTGGAAAATGGTGGCGGTGGCGGCAAGGTGGCCGGCCCCGTTGCCCGATCGGTGATTGATGCCTATTTTGCCAAGGCTCGCCAACCCCAAAAGGGCAAATCCAACACCGCTCAAGCCTCAACGGCCAACCAGCCCACCGGCAACAATCGCCAATCTCAGGATTAGCCATTGGGAATCCAAGGCCGATCGGCTAAGAAACCGGTTGAGGCAGTCCCGCCCACGGGGTTGTGCCGTTCCCTTGGGCGCGGAAGCGATGTGAATTTGTGAATTAGCCCTAACTGATTAGCTCTAATTGATTAGCCCTAATTGATTAGTGTTAATTAATCAATAATGAATCAGTGCCCCAAAACTGGGTGAAACCCAACCGGACTACTCGTGAACCCAAACTCCAACCCGATCGCCCAAAAACCTGAATGGCTCCGCGTCAAGGCTCCTCAGTGGGAGCGCGTGGGCAATGTCAAAGATATTTTGCGGGACTTGGCCCTGAACACGGTCTGCGAAGAAGCCTCCTGCCCCAACATTGGCGAGTGCTTCAATGCCGGAACGGCCACGTTTCTAATCATGGGGCCCGCCTGCACCCGCGCTTGTCCCTATTGCGACATTGACTTTGAGAAGAAGCCCAAGACCCTGGATCCCACGGAACCAACGCGGCTGGCGGAAGCGGTGCGCCGGATGCGGCTGAACCATGTGGTGATTACATCGGTGAATCGGGATGATTTGCCCGACGGCGGGGCGGATCAGTTTCGCCAATGCATTGCGGCCGTGCGATCGGCCTCGCCGGGAACCACGATCGAGGTGTTGATTCCGGATCTCTGCGGTAACTGGGCGGCGCTGGATATTATCCTGTCGGCGGGGCCGGAGGTGCTGAACCACAACACGGAAACGATCGCCCGTCTTTATCGCCGGGTGCGCCCCCAAGGGGACTATCAACGCACCTTGGAACTGTTGCAACGCGCCAAAACCCTTGCCCCTTGGCTGTATACCAAATCTGGAATCATGGTTGGGCTGGGGGAAACGGCGGCGGAAGTGGAACAAGCCATGGCCGACCTGCGATCGGTGGATTGCGATATTTTGACCCTCGGGCAATATCTCCAGCCTTCGCCTAAGCATTTGCCGGTGCAGTCTTTTGTGACTCCGGAGCAGTTTGAAGCTTGGCGGGTGGCCGGGGAAGCCATGGGCTTTTTGCAGGTGGTTTCTTCGCCGCTGACCCGCAGTTCCTACCATGCGGAACAGGTGCGATCGCTGATGGAGCGCTATCCCCGATCGCGCCCCCAGTCTGCTGAGGCGCTTTCCGTCGGCTAGGCAACGGTTAACGGATTCCTCAAATTGAATCCTCAAATTGAATCCTTAACTTGAATCCTTTCGCTCCAGAACCATGGCGCAGCTCATTGCCCATCGGGGCAGTTCCGCGATCGCTCCCGAAAATACCTTGGTGGCGATCGAACAGGCGATCGCTGACCGGGTTGATGTGATCGAGCTGGATGTGCAGGAGCTGGCGGACGGCACGTTGGCGGTGCTCCATGACATAAACCTGCGGCGGTTAGCCGGGGTCGATCGCCCCAGCCATCAACTGACCGCTGCGGACTTAGCCCAATTGGAGGTGGGATCCTGGCTTAGTCCCCGGTTTGCGGGAACCCGGATTCCGACCCTGGCGGCGGTGTTGGCCCAAGTGGGCGATCGGGTGGCCCTGAATTTGGAGCTGAAGTGTCATGGCCAGGAACGCCAACTACCGGAAGCCGTGGTGGCTTTGTTGAGGGCGTTCCCCCAAGTACAGGTCATGCTCACGTCTTTTAATTGGGCAATGCTGCAACGGGTGCGGGCGATCGCGCCTGAGTTGCCCTTGGGCCCGATTGCGGCTGACCCGCTGGATTGGGCCGCGCTCGATCGGGAATTGGGGGCGGTGGCGGTGGTGTCGTTGCACCATGGCCAGCTCACCCCCGAAGTGGTGGCTCTGGCGCGATCGCGGCAGGCGGCCCTCTGGGTTTGGACAGTGGACGATCCCATCGAAATGGAGCGGGCCCTGAGCTTGGGGGTGGATGGCGTGATCACCAATGCTCCCGATCGGGCCCGGTTCGATCGGCTGGCTGCGGCGGCTCCTAGCCCGATCGGCTTGGACGGTCAATAGCTCACCAGCGCCCAACGGGAACCCCAGAATTTCAGGGCCAAACTTGCCCAATTACAGGCCAAATTCGCGCTTAATCTGGGCCACCCAAGTGGCAATTCGCTCATCGGTCAAGTCCGGTTGGTTATCTTCATCCAGCGCCAACCCCACGAACCGATCGCCCCGTTGGGCCTTGGATTCGCTGAAGTCATAGCCCGCGATCGGCCACATGCCCACGGTTTGGCCGCCCAGGCTGGCGATTTTTTCTTCCAGTAATCCCATCGCGTCTTGGAAATTGTCCGCGTAGCCCACCTGGTCGCCGGGGCCAAAATAGGCCACCTTTTTGCCCGCAAAGCTGATGTCGTCTAGCTCTCCGTAGAGGCCGTCCCAGTCGCTTTGGAGTTCGCCGATGTTCCAGGTAGGACAGCCCACAATCAGGTAGTTGTAGGGCGCAAAGTCTTCGACGCTGGCATCCGCCACATCGTGCAAATCCACCACGGAATCGCCGCCCAGGGCCGCTTGAATTTTTTCAGCCAAGGATTCTGTGTTGCCCGTTTGCGTGCCGTAGAACAGTCCGATCGTTGCCATAGGTTCGATTCGTTGAAAGGTTGAGGTTGTTGAGGTCGGCCGGCCGAGTACCGATCTCGCTTCAGGGGTGATCGCCATGCACTGCTGGTTACTGACGATTGACCCTTGAAAGCTTATCTAATGAAATTAACTCTCAATAAATAAGCAATAGCAGCATAGCAAGCTTTTCTTAATTGAGAAAGAATTTTAATAAACTGAAAATGCCCACCCAACCAGAAAAAAGGGGATCGATCGCCACCCCCAGCGACGGAGCGGCCCCGAATCCCCCCAGTCCTCGTAATCAGCCCTCCATGACCGATTTCGATTTCTGTAAATGACTGACTTATGGATCAAAAACTCAAAAAACGGTTTGAACGATGCTGACCAATCAGGCTGGTCGCGGATCGCCTAGAGCGCCAACAGGCCCGCCCCCTGGGTCAACAGCAGGAAGGCAAAGATCGCGCCGCCCATGCCACCTACCAAGAACATGGCGCTGAACTGGCTCCAGCCGTCCGCCGTCCGCAGGTTTTCGGGCAGCACAGCCGCATTCGCGCTCACGGCCTTGGCCATGCCTCGGAATTGATCCAGGGAGCGATCGCCCCGGTTCGGGAAGGTCACGGCTCCATAGAGCGACAGACACAGGGACAAAATCAGCAGCAGCCCCATGGTGGCAATCAGCCCCACCAGTTCCGCCGATTGGCTCGATCGCATTGGCCCCAGCTTGATGAACGGCCCCACCAGGAAGTAGCCGTGGGCCATGCCAATTTCCAGACCCCGCGACAGGGGCGACAGGTTCGGGCGATAGATCGGCAGGTATTGCACCAGGGCCAGGGTCACATCGGAGGCGCTGACGGGCGTGTCCAACGTGCCCGCTTCCGGGGAGCCGCCACCGGGCCGGACAAAGCTATCGCTGCCGAACTTGAAGCCCACGGCCTCCGCCCGCACCCGCAGGGCGTGCCACAAATGCCCCGCCAAAAACAGGATCGCAAACACAAAGTGGAAGGTGGCCAGCCAGCCCCGAGCGGTTACCGTGCCGTCCTGGGTGACGATGCCCAGGGGCCCATAGAACACTTCGGGATAGGCAAAATCATTCACCGACACAAAGTAGGCGGCGAAGAAGCCCATATAGGCCAAGGCTCCCAGGCTGTAGGACAGGTAGGCTTCTCCCGTCCAATAGAACACCCGCTCCACCCAGAGCCAAGGACGGCTGAGGATGTGCCAGAGGCCGCCCGCGATGCAGAGACCGCCGACCCACACATGGCCACCCACCAGGTCTTCGAGGTTATCGATCGCCGCCATCCCTTGGCTGCCGTGGGATCCGACCAGATAGCCCCAAATCGTGCCGAACTCCAGGGTGGGGTGCTCAACCAAGCGCACGGAGCCGATCGCCGGGTCATAGAGACCGCCCCAGGCCATGGCCTTGGCCACCAACAGGAAGGCCCCCGATCCCAACAGCAACAGGTGAATGCCAATAATCGTGGTCATTTTGTCCTTGTCGCGCCAGTCGTAGCCAAAGAAGCCACTGAAGTTGGCGCGATCGGTCGGCAGCACCTCGGGGCCCAGCACGGCGTGATAGATGCCGCCAGCTCCCAACACTGCTGCACTGACCAGGTGCAACATGCCCACCACCAAATAGGGATAGGTGTCAGCGATCGCCCCATTGGGCCCCAAGCCAAACCCCAAGGTGGCCAAGTGGGGCAACAGAATCAGCCCCTGAGTCCCCATCGGTTGGCTCGCATCGTAGCGAGACAGCTCAAACAGGGTCATGGCCCCCGCCCAGAGCACAATCAGCCCCGCATGGGCCACATGGGCCCCCAGCAGTTTGCCCGACAGGTTCACGAACCGACCGTTTCCGGCCCACCAGCCCAACTGCGGCATCGCGGGGGCCGCCGTCCGAGAGATCACAGCGCTCATGCAGCAGCCTCCTGGGTGGATTGAGTGGACGAATCAGCGGTGTTAGCAGTGGCCGGGGTGGTTTGCCCAAAGCCAAACCGCACACCAGCCGCTTGCAGGGCGTGGAAAATGTGCCCTTGCAGGAAAAAGAATCCGAGCCAGAAATGGGCGTTGGCCAACCAAACGCGGGAGGTCAATGCGCCATCGGGGCTGAAGAAATAGGGCACGCGATCGAACCCGATTTGCAACGTGGGGCCAAAGAACACCTCGGGAAAGGCGACGGCATTCACGGACACAAACAGGGTGGCCACAAAGGCCATCAGGGCCAGCGCCCCCAGGCTGTAGGACAAATAGGCCTCGCCTGACCAAATAAACAGGCGCTTCACGGCCGCGGACGGCTCCGAAACGATGTGCCAGAGGCCGCCACCGATCAGGATTGCGCCCAACCAAGCATGGGCCCCGACGATCGTGGGTAGGTCATTGACGCTAGCCAGCCAGTAGCGACCGCCGGCCCCAAAGAAGTAGCCGAAGATTTGCCCCAAATCCCAGTTCAGGTCACTGACCAACTGGACGCGGCCCACCGCCGGATCGTAAAGACCGCCAAAGGTGGTGGCCTTCAGCACCAGCAGCCAAGCGCCCAACCCGAGCAACACCAGGTGAATGCCCAGAATTTGGGTCATTTTGTTGGCATCATCCCAGCGGTAATTGAAAAAGCCGGTGCGATCGAGCCGTTCGGGCCCCTTGAGGGCATGGAACAAACCGCCTGCACCCAGGAAGGCGGCGCTGATCAGATGAATCGCTCCGATCACAAACCAATCATCGGTTTGGGCGATCGCCCCGTTGTTGCCCAGGCCCCAACCCAACCGGGCCAGGTTCGGCAACAAAATCAAGCCTTGCTCATACAGCGGCCGACTCAGATCGCAGCGGGAGACCTCAAACAGGGTCATTGCCCCCGCCCAAAGCACGATCAGTCCCGCATGGGCCACATGGGCCCCCAACAATCGTCCCGACAGTTCCGTCAGGCGGGCATTCCCCGCCCACCAAGGAATCGCGATTGCCGTCTGTGGCGGCGTGGTGGTGACAGTCATAGGAAGTTCCCAACAACAGCTTGCAGCGTTTGCAGTTTTTGCAGGTATGCGCCATTCGGTGCAGATTCGAGTAACTCTCGAACCTTTATTGAAACTTTATAGCAATAAAGCCTGAATCAAGATTTGGAAAATGTCAAGAATAATTTTCAATAAGATTTGAACAAGCAAGTCCAACGGCTAGAGATCCAACGGCTGACGATCGCCCCGTTTCGTCGCGCCGGTTTCAACCGATGCTCTGGACGGCCTGAAGTAGGGGCGTACGGCCGCACGCCCCATCAAGGGTCAATGATGCGAACGGTTGAGCGAAAACCGTTGAGCGAAAACCGTTGGGTTAAAGCGGATGGTTGCCGGCTTGCAATTGCTCAGAAATTGGGCGATCGCGCGAGATGACGCGGCCTTGGGCCTGGCGACCGAGCAGGCTGCCTGTCAACTCACTGCCGGGGGGTAACCACAACAACCAACGGCTGCGATCGGGCAATTGACTGACCCGATCGACCGCTGAAGTGAGCCACAGCACGGCCCGGGAAGGCGGTTCATGTTCAGCTAGCTCCCCGGCTTGGGTTCCGGCCAGGGTTTCCAACACCACCTGTCGCCCTCGCACCAGCCCCGTGGCCGCCGTCCAAAGGAAGGGATCGAGGTAACAGCGGCTGGCATAGACATACATGGAGGCGGCCGCTTCCACGGCCTGCTCAAAGTCTTCGGGATCCCAGGCGATCGCACTATCGAGGGCCACAATCAGATCGGGCCCCGTGGCGGCGGTTTCCAATTCGCGCACCTGAAGCTCCCCAAACCGGGCACTGCTGCGCCAATGAATGAGCCGGGTGGAGTCGCCCCAACGGTAGGGCCGCAGGGAGCGGGTGAGGCCTTCGGTTCCCAAACGTAAGGCGCGATCGCCCGCTGCGTTTTGGGCATCCCCTTCGCCCATCCAATCCACGATTGGGCATTGGGCCAGGGGCCAAACTCGAGGATAAACCACCAACTTGGCCGGTGCAGCGATCGGCTGTTGTCGCCAAAACAGGCCGAAGGGCGCACCCGATCGCAAAGTGAGACTCGGCCAACGGTGGATGCCGCGCCGCTGGGCCCGAAATTGGGACTGGATGGTGATGCTGCCTTGGGCGGGAATCAGGGCGATCGAGCCGCTAGCAATGGGCAGGGGGGTCGGTGGCCGATCGACCCATTGCAACAGGGAGCGGGCCGATCGGGCATGGTTGGTGATCCGGCATTCCACCACGGCTAAATCATCAACACTGATCGGTGGAATGGGTGATCGGCTGGCGCTCAGACCCCCGAGCGATCGCACCGTCAGCACCGCCGCCACCAACATCAGCGCCAACAGCACCCCACTCATCACGTAGAGCCAGCCGGCCATGGCGTTGGTGGCCGCCCCAAACAGAAACAGGGCGATCGCGCCCAGCAAAGCCCCTTGAAACGAAGGACTCACCAAACGGGTCTCCCAGCCCATCAGCCACATAACCCAGCGATGGCGCACCGTTGCCAGCAGTTTGAACATGATTGAAAGGGGGATCAGGGCCTTGCGATCGCAGCTTGGACTCTGGAGATCACTTGCACTGTTGATTAACCCATCATAGGGCGATCGCCCCGAATCGCCAGAGCCGCCTATTGGCCGAGGGTCAGCTCTTCCTTCTTGCCCAAAATGCCCTGGGGCCGCCACATCATCAGCACCACCAAAATCAGCCCAATGACCATTAGCCGGAAAGCACCCAAGCGGGCATCATCCAAGGGCAACAGGGCCGGCAACACAAACCGGGTGAGGGTGGTGTATCCCCAAAACAGGACAGAACCCAACAGCGTGCCCGCATTGTTGCCCGCACCGCCCAAAACCACGATCGTCCAAGCTTGGAAGGTCATCAGCGGAATGAAGCCATCGGGGTTAATGAAAGTGAGATTCCAGGCATAGAAGGAACCAGCGACCCCCGCGATCGCGCCGCCCAACATCAGGGATTGCAGTTTGTACCAAAACACGTTTTTGCCCAAGGCCCGCGCGATTTCTTCGTCTTCGCGGATTGCCTTGAGCACCCGGCCCCAGGGCGATCGGCCCAGTTGTTCCAGTTGCCAATAGACCAGACCCAAGACGGCCACCACCAGCAACATCAAGCCGCCTTTGTAGTTGAAATCCCAAAGGGCGATCGCCCCACAGATATAGAGCAGCAGCCCCAGTAGGGCCGAGATGCCACCCAACACCAGGCGACCCTTGGAGGGGGGCTGTTGGGTTGTGCCGGTGACTTGTCCTTGGGCGGCCTGTTGGCGCGATCGCAAGGCTTGCCGGAACCAACGCCACAGGGACCAACCCGCCGCCCCAAAGATGCCCGTCCAAAGGGCGATCGCCACCGGAGCCACCCAAGGCGCGTCCGGCACTTGGGCCAAGGGCAGCGGGTAGCCATAAACGCCCCTTGCGCCTCGGGTCAGCCACTCTTCATTCAAAGCCACCAGCCGCACCACCTCCGACACCCCGATCGTGACGATCGCCAGGTAATCTTCCCGCAGGCGCAGGGTGGAAATGCCCACCAACAGGCCCAGCAGAGCCGCCAACCCTGCCCCGATCGCCACCGCCAGCACAATCGGCCAACCCTGAAGCGACAGCAGAATGGTGGTGTAGGCCCCAATGGTCATGAAGGCCACATGGCCAAAATTAATTAAGCCCGTGAGACCCCATTGCAAATTCAGACCCAGACCAAAGAGGGCAAAGATGCCTGAAAAGATAATCAGTGAGGTGAGGTAAGCAATCATGGGGGCGCGATCGAGCCTCAGCGTAGGAATAGCCCAAATTTCACGCCCCATTGTAGGGCAGGGAGCTGATGGATCGATGGTTTAGGCATTGGTTGAGGCGCTGATTTAGGCGCTGGTTTCGCCTGGCGGGCCAAGGTTGGCTTAGGCGCTGCCCAAGGCCGCATTCACCACCTGAGGAAACAGACCCGAACACCACCAAACCCCCACGGCAGAACAGTAAGGCAAATGGCCCGCCGGGGCGCTGAGGCTGAAGTTACGGCTCTTTTGGCTGGTCCAACCCAGGCGATCGCCAAACCGACACCAAGCCTCCACGGGGCTGGCCGTTTGGCTGGTGACCTCTAGCCAAATGTCGTACTGAATGCGGAAGCCAAAGTGATGGTTGCTGTGGATGGTCCAGAGGCGATCGATCTCGGTTAAATCGCCCTTGGGAAATTGCTCAATATCTTCCACCCGCAACCAACTGGCCCCCTCGCGGCCCACCACCTTCAGCATGATTCGAGTGGTTTCCCGATCGGCCTCCAGCCACTTTTGCGCTTCCAACAACTGGGACAGCCGCCCGTAGCGATCGACCGGGGCCGGAGTTGGCCCCGGCGAGGGCATCACAAACTGCAAAATGGTCACCTCCTCCTCCGTGGGCAGCCCGTGGGCCGGCGGCATGGGGGCAGAAGGGCGATGTTCCGGCAAGTGGAAAGGATTTTCGTTGCGATCGGGACTTGCCAAGGTTGGGTCAGGATTGACCGCCGAACTCGGATTGCCCTTGTCTTGCAGGGCGGCCGTGTCCAAGGGGCCCAAATCAAACGGCAAGGGATCGGATCCCGACTCGATCGGATGGGATTGTGTCGGGGATCCTGCCTGGGGCGATCCTGTCTGTGGTGATCCCCTCTGTGGTGACCTTTGGGGCCCCGCACTCTGTTTCAGGGCTTGGATTTGTTGCTGGAGCTGACTCTGAAGCTGTTGCAGCGTTTCCAGCCATTCCGGCGACAGGGTTTGGAGCAGCAGTTTTTGCGATTCTTGTAGTTGTGTTAGTTCCAAATACAGGTGCGATCGCTCCTGGCGGGCCCGTTTCAGTTGGCCTTCAATGTGGTTTAACTTGGCATCCAAATTTAATCGCTGCCAAAACTCCCGGGCCCAAGTGGTGCGCACCTGGTCGCGGGCCCGCAACAGGGCAATGGTCGCCCGATCGCTCCCCGTGCCCACCAGCGCCTCCGGTAACGGGGAATTATCCCAACCACAGGTTGGGCACAGCACTTCGGTGTCTGACAACTCGGTGGCACAGATAGGACAACGCACAGCAGCCATGGGTCAAGAGGGGGGTGAGGGCAGGGGGATGCTACTGCCGCCCCTATTCTACTCAGCCGGTTGGCACTGTCGGGAACTGCGCGCTCGGCCCAGACGCAGGGGGGCCGGTGTCTGATGCAATCGTTACCGTGATCGGGGGTGGGAGCTGGGCTACACTCAAGGCGCGATCGGGACGATAAAAAGACGATAAGAAGGAGTGTTTATGACCGGCACTGCGTCATTGTGGCAGCGTTACCAAGACTGGCTCTACTATCACGAGGGCTTGGGGCTGTATCTGGACGTGAGCCGGATGCGGTTCGATGATGCATTTGTGGCTCAGATGCAACCCAAGTTGGCGAAAGCGTTTGGGGACATGACCGCTCTGGAATCGGGGGCGATCGCCAATCCCGACGAACAACGGATGGTGGGTCACTATTGGCTGCGGCAACCGGACTTGGCCCCAACACCGGAATTGCGAGACGACATCATCAATACCCTTGACCGCCTCGAAACCTTCACGGCGGCCATCCACAACGGCCAGCTCACGGCCAACGGTCAGCCTTTTACGGATGTGTTGTCGATCGGGATTGGCGGTTCGGCCCTGGGGCCGCAGTTCGTGGCGGAGGCCTTGGCTCCCAATCAGCCGCCCTTGGCCATTCACTTTGTGGACAACACCGACCCCGACGGCATCGATCGGATTCTGTCCAAGAGCACGGGCGGCTCCCCCCTGCGCGATCGCCTGGCCACAACCTTGGTGTTGATCATCTCCAAGTCCGGCGGCACACCCGAAACCCGCAACGGCATGGTGGAAATTCAAGCGGAATTTGGCCAAGCCGGTTTGCCCTATCACCGCAACTTTGTGGCCATTACCTGTGAGGGCAGCGCCTTGGATCAACGGGCGATCGCGGAAGGCTGGCTCGATCGCTTCCCGATGTTTGATTGGGTCGGTGGCCGCACCTCGGAACTGTCGGCGGTGGGGCTGTTGCCAGCGGCGCTCCAAGGGATCCAAATTCGAGAAATGCTCTTGGGCGCGCAAATGATGGATCAGGCCACCCGAGACCGCAACCTAAAAACCAACCCCGCCGCCCTGTTGGCCCTCTGCTGGTATTCCGTGGGCCGAGGCAAGGGCGAAAAAGACATGGTGGTTTTGCCTTACAAAGACCGGCTACTGCTGTTTTCGCGCTATCTCCAGCAATTGGTGATGGAATCCTTGGGCAAGGAACGCGACCTGGATGGCAACTTGGTCTATCAGGGCATTGCCGTGTATGGCAACAAGGGCAGCACCGACCAACATGCCTACGTGCAGCAGTTGCGCGAAGGGGTTCCCAACTTTTTTGCCACCCTGATTGAAGTGCTGGAAGATGGCGGCTCGGGCGTGGTGGTGGAAGACGGGGCGATCGAGTCCGGCGACTACCTCAGTGGGCTATTGCAAGGCACGCGCCAAGCGCTCTACGACAACGATCGAGAGTCAATCACCATCACGGTTCCCCGCGTCAGTGAGCGCATTGTGGGGGCCCTAATTGCGCTCTACGAACGGGCCGTGAGCTTCTATGCCTCCCTGGTGAACATCAATGCCTATCACCAACCGGGCGTTGAGGCCGGCAAAAAAGCCGCCGCCAACATCTTGGCCCTGCAAAGGCGGCTGGTGTCGGTCTTGCAAGACGCGGGAGAACCCCTGTTGATTGCGGAGTTGGCAACGCAGGTGGGGGCGATCGAGCAGGTGGAAACGATCTATTGGATCCTGCGGCACTTGGCAGCCAATGGGCGCGGCCCGGTGCTGGTGGGTAATCCTGGACAACCGGCCAGCCTGAAGGTGTCTTGGAAATAGGTGTTGGGGAAATCTTGATCCATTGCTGAGTTTGCGGTTGCCGGAATTCAATCGCAATTCAACCATTTCCCGGTTTACATTAATGTCCAAACCAATGTCCAAACCAATGTCCAAACCAATGTCCAACTAATACCCAACTAATGTCCAAAAGCGAGTCGGGGTAGATGCAAACCTACCCCGATTTTTTGGGCGATCAATTCCCAATTTGGCTTGATGCAACCACGCGCCCCGCTGCCCTATTCCGGTTCTCGCAGGCGATCGGGCCCCACCCACTCATCCCAATTTTCGTCGTAGTCGTCATAGCTAATATGGTGCAGGCCATACCAAGCCTTTTTGATTGTTGCGGGATACCAATCGCCCGCCTCATCCTGCACCTCCACCGCCGCTCCCAGGTCATACATCACCGGTTCGTAGGGACGGATGCGATCGGGCGTGACCCACTCTTCTGACTGATCCACCACGTATTGCACTCGGTATTGCGGATCGCCGTCTGAATCGCTCACCTCCACAATTTTTGCCCGATACCAATCCTCCTCATATTCCACCTCCACCCGGCGGCCCAATTGGGGATCGAACTGATCGGTCACTCGTGACAGTTGCATTTGGGGATCAAAATCATGAGTTGTGAAAAACATTGATTTTTGGTCTTCAATGAATGCCACTTCCAATTCCGTGTAGCGGGCAAAATCATAGAGCGTAATCACCCGATCTTCATCCAAATCAACCGTGGGATCTCCTTGTAATCCCTTCAGCAAAGAAGCCGTAAAAGTCCAAGCGCCCGTTGAAGTGTTGTGGGCATAGGCAGAGGTCACACAGGCGTAAGCAATTTCGCTTTCCCGCCGTTTGGCTTCATCAATCAGTCCCCCAGAGAAGCAACAGTCCGCCATCAGCAAGGCATGGGAACCATTGAAGTTTTCTTCAATATCATCAAAGATGCTGGACACTTTCCAATAGGTTTCCGTATCTTCCGCATCGGCATCATAGTTGTAAAAATAATGTTCTCCCGATTCGGAATCCCAGCCGCCATGACCAGCAAAGTAGAGCATTAAGAGAGCATTTTCATCGGTGCTGGCCAAAAAATCCGGCAGTTTAGATTGAATGGCGGAGAGGGTGGCTTGACGATCCTGAAGATAAATAATTTGGGATTGGGGCACGCCTTGGTTGCGGAAAAATTCCACTAACTGCGCGTCCGATCGATTGGGGACAGCATCAGGAAAAGGGGCGAAGGCTTCTGAGTCTTGCCACTCCAGCAAACCCACCGCAAAGATCCAAGTTGTTTCGGGATTCCATTCCATGGTCAAGGGCATTCTAGGAGGATGCTGTGGGGAGGATAAGGCTACGACTGGGTTCGATCGAACGGCTCTTGGCCGCCCTTGAACTTAGGACAATCGCGATCGGGCGGCGCAATTGAGGGGCAATTGGGGCGCGATCGAGCCATCCTCCGCACATCGGGCCCATCTTAATCCTGGCGTTTGGGATCTGACCACGGGCCCAGTTCGGTTTTGGGTTGCCAGAGGATGATCCCGGCCACCGAGCGATCGCCCTGGTTTTCAGGATTTGGCTCGCTTTCCACATGATCTTGACTTGATCTTTCCTTGATCTCTACTTGATCCCTGCCTGGTTCTTGCTTGAACCCTGTGGCTGGCGAGCAAACCGTAACAAAGACTACAATTTAAACAGGAAGGTTGCTCCAACTACCTTCAAGGAACGACCCGAAGCATGGAAAGCCAATCGCTGTTTGTGGGTGCGCGCCAAAATCTCGATTTGGCCCTGAAGCATATCGCCATTTCGGAAGATGCGATCGAACATTTAAAGCATCCAAAAGCCAGTCTGCAAGTTTCAATTCCCGTGCGGATGGATGATGGATCGTTACAGGTTTTTCAGGGCTATCGAGTTCGCTATGACGATACGCGCGGCCCTGCGAAAGGCGGGGTTCGCTATCATCCCCAAGTGTCCTTGGATGAGGTCACATCCTTAGCATTTTGGATGACCTTTAAATGTGCAGTTTTGGACTTGCCCTTTGGCGGTGGCAAGGGTGGAATTACGGTTAATCCTAAGCAGCTTTCGCGCTTGGAGTTGGAGCGTTTAACGCGCGGCTATATTGATGCGATCGCGGATTTTATTGGGCCCGATGTGGATATTTTGGCCCCCGATGTTTACACCAACGCCACGATTATGGGTTGGATGATGGATCGCTACAACATCATTCAGCGCAAGTCCTGTCCGGCGGTGGTGACGGGCAAGCCGATCGCCCTGGGCGGCAGTGCGGGCCGAGAAACGGCCACGGCCATGGGAGCTTTTTTTGTGATGCAAACCATTTTGCCCAAGTTCGATCGCCCACCGGCCGAAACCACCGTTGCGATTCAAGGATTTGGCAATGCGGGCAGTTTTTTGGCGGAACAAATCTATCGTGCGGGCTACCGAGTGGTGGCGGTCAGCGATTCCAAAGGCGGAATCTATGCTCCGGCGGGGTTAGATATTCCTGCCATCCGCCACAACAAGGAAGCGGGGCGCGGCATGGAGGCCCTTTACTGCCATGGCACGGTTTGCAACATGGCAGATCATCAATCGATTACCAATGCAGCACTCTTGGAACTGCCCGTTGATGTGTTAATTCCGGCGGCGCTGGAAAATCAAATTACACCGGAAAATGCCGATCGAATTCAGGCCAAACTGATCTTTGAAGTGGCAAACGGGCCGATTACCTTTGAGGCCGATCGCATCCTGAATCAAAAGGGAATTTATGTCTTGCCGGACATTTTGACCAATGCAGGCGGCGTGACCGTTAGCTACTTTGAGTGGGTGCAAAATCGGAGCGGTTTGTATTGGTCGGCGGCGGAGGTGGAACAGCGGTTGGCGGAACGGATGACCCGCGAAACGGAACGGATTTGGCAGCTCGCCCAATCGCTGGATTTGTCCCTGCGGACGGCGGCCTATGTCCATGCGCTCGATCGCCTGCGAGCAGCGATCGAGGTGAAGGGCACACGCGACTATTACGCACAAGCCAAAGCCTAAGTTCCAATTTCAGCCGAGTTCAACAGCCGGGTTCATTCCCGGTGGGCAGCGGTCACAACCCGATCGCGCCATTGGTTGCGGGTTTCCGTGAGTTCGATCGCCCAATGGATTGCCTCAATCATGCTGGTGGGGGTGGCGATCCCTTGGCCAGCAATGTCAAAGGCCGTGCCGTGGTCGGGGGAGGTGCGCACAAAGGGCAGGCCGATCGTGGTGTTGACGGCGCGATCGAAGGCCATCAGCTTCACGGGAATCAACCCTTGGTCGTGATAAAGCGCTAAGTAGGCATCGGGCAACCCGGCTGGAAGGGTGGGCCCAAACCAAGCTTGGCCCGCTGTCACCCACATGGTGTCTGGGGGAATGGGGCCGCGCAGGGTGGCGTTGGGGTAGCGATCGCGTGCTTGGGCTAACCAGGGAATCAGCCAATCGCGCTCCTCAGTGCCCAGTTGTCCCCCTTCGCCGCTGTGGGGATTCAGTCCGGCGATCGCGATGGTGGGATGCGTGATCCCCAAGTCTCGATCGAGCATGGTGATCAGCAAATCTAGCTTCCGATCGAGCAGTTCTGCCGTGAGCACCACAGGAACCTGATGCAGGGGAATGTGAGTGGTGGCCAGGAGGGCGCAAAGTTTCCAACCAGTTTGGGGTGATCGACCTACAAAGGCCATCCCAAACCGATCGACCCCGGCCCGTTCGGCACAAACCTCCGTTTGTCCAGGGAAGGCGTGGCCCGCTGAATGCCAGGCGGCTTTGCTGATCGGCGCGGTGACCACTCCCGCAAACCGGCCGGCCGCCGTGGCCGCCAAGGCCGCATCGAGCCAAGTGAAGCTGGCGGCTCCGGCGGCCGCATTTTCAACCCCCCAATGAATCGATCGCTCCAACAGCGGGTCGATCGGAATATCCAGAATCCTCAATTTGGCCGGATCCGCGATCGGCTGGGAACTGCGCGGCTGAAGTTGCGCATAGGTGCGGCTGAGAATCGATCGGCTGCCCACCAGCACCGGCCGCAAAGCCGCCACCGCCGGATCCGCCAGCGCCTTCAGCACGACTTCCGGCCCAATGCCCGCCGGGTCGCCAATGGAAATAGCTAGTCTAATCATCTTGGGATCTGGAGCGTTGTTGTCGAGAGAGGGGGTGAAGGATGGGGCGCGGCATTGCCAAGGGCCTCGGGTCGATCGCCTGGTTGAGTTCGGCCCCGGCCGCTTGGGCGAAAGACCGAAACGTCCAGCCCGCTGCCCGAAACACCGGCCGATGGTCTAACCAGACGGCTCCTAGGGTCAGGGTCAAAAACCAACGATGGGCCACATGGGTCAACTTTTGATTCAGGGGCGATCGACCCCGGCGCAATTGGGCCAGTAACTGACCTTGCATTTGCAAATGTTGGCTTTCGTCCCACTCAATTTGCCATGCAACCGCTTGGGCGATCGGGTGGTCTGTGGCCCCCTGCAATGCCCGGGCATACAACAACCCCATCACCTCCGCCGTTAACAGCATTGCCAGCGCCAATTCCCAATTCATGCCCCCCCGCAGCCACCGAAAAGCCGCGTCGGCCCAGTGGTGTCGCAGGCGGGGAAGCTGTTCGCGATCGAGCAGTCGCCCCAAGTCCGCCGCGTGGCGCTGTTCTTCCCGCACAAACCACTTGAACACATCCACCCAAACGGGATCCGCTCCTTGGGCAACCCAAGCCCGCACCGTTCGCATCAACCGATGGCCCTCGGAACTTTCCCCCAACTGGAAAATCGCGATCGATTGGCGAAACCGTTTTTGTTCTTGGGGGGTGAAGCCCCCAGTTTGCTGCCAATTAATCGGCAACAATTGGCTGTGATTCTGTTGGAAGTAAGCGAGCCAATCGGCGGCCGTGACGCGATCGGCTGTTGTCGATCGCGCCAACGAAATTGGGTGCAACATAGGATGTTTTTGCCCATGCTAGCGCACCCATTTTTCTATGGGGTTAATAATCGCCATTGGGTCGATCGCCCTTTGGTTAACCGGAAAGGTGCTGACTGTTGCTCGGTTGGGGAGTTTAGTCACCCATTGAGTCACCCAAATTAGCAATTTCGATCGGGTCGATCGCCTCCGCCGGTTCAAAGCCAAAAACCTTGGCATAAAAATAGAATTCTCCATCCAGAGCGCGACGGATATTTTCTGCCTTGCGGAATCCGTGCTGCTCCCCTTCAAAGGGCACGTAGGCTACCGGAATTCCCTTTTTCTGAAGCGCATTCACCATCATTTCCGCTTGATTAGGCGGCACAATTTTATCTTCAAGTCCCTGGAAAAAGGCCACGGGGCAATTGAGCCGATCGATGTGATGAATGGGCGATCGATCAATGTAGATATCCTGGCGCTCCGGGTAGGGGCCAATCAGTCGATCGAGATAGCGAGCCTCGAACTTATGGGTATCTCGGGCCAGGGCTTCCAAATCGCTCACGCCGTAGTAGCTGGCTCCGGCCTTGAACTGGTCGCGGAAAGCCAAAGCGGCCAGGGTTGTGTAGCCCCCGGCGCTGCCCCCGGCAATGGTCAAGCGATCGCCATCCACCAATCCCCGATCGACCAAATATTGCGCACCATTCACGCAATCATCCACATCCACCAGCCCCCATTGGCCATCCAACCGGCAATGGTAGGCGCGGCCATAGCCCGTGCTGCCGCCATAGTTCACATCCAACACCGCAAAGCCGCGACTCGTCCAATATTGAATCGACAAACTCAAACTACTGGAAGTTTGGGACGTGGGGCCGCCATGAATCTTGACTTTTAATGGTGGCTTTTCGCCCTCCGGTGCTTGGAAATCACGATTTTTCGGCAGATACAAGAGGGCATAGGCTTCCCGATCGCCCGTGGTGGGAAACGCGATCGATTGCGGTTCCGACAAATAGCCCGAATCAATTTCTAAAGTGCTGCTGGTTTTTAAAACCTCGATTGTTTCCGTTGCCAAATCCAGCCGGACAATCGCCCCTGACTTAACGGCTGAACCACCCCCAAAAATGACGAAACTCTGCGCCACAAAGGGATCAGAAATTGAAGTATAGGGCTGGTTAATGACCGTTAGTTTTTCATCAGCAAGGGCCAATTTCGCCAATTGCCACAGACCATTTTGGGTATAGGCACAAACAAGGGTTTCTGAGTCCACAAACCCATAGGTGGTCATCCCAAAAACCCACTGCGGCAAGCCAAATTCTGCCTCCATGGGGCAAAGATGCCGCGCCTGGCCGTCCGATTCCTGGCGATATAAATTCCACCAGCCGGAGCGATCGCTCACAAAATACAATTGGCCGTCGGGCGACCAACTGGGCTGAAACACGGATTCTTCGGCCCCGCCGGCCACGATCTGGGAATTTTGCAGGGAGCCATCATCGGCAATCGCCGCCACCCACAGGGTGGTGCTGTCCCAAGGCAAATTGGGATGGTTCCAAGTCAACCAAGCCAACTGCGACCCATCGGGACTGAGGGCCGGCGAGGCGTAAAAGTCCCAACCCGTTGCCAATAGGCTCACCTGTTGCGATCCATCCAGGGCGATCGCCACCAACTCGTTCACTGGCTCCCGATCGGGCTGGCTGTGATCTTCACGGATGCCAATCACCCGATCGCGCTGGGCATCCACCACAAAATCCGCATAGCGCCAGGGTTGTTCAGGCGTGAGGGCGATCGGCTCCTGGCCCGGCCGGGTGCGATACAGTCGCTGATCGGCAAAGTTCACAAAATAAATCCAGCCCCGATCGACCGTCCAAGCACCGCCACCATACTCATGCACCCGACTGCGAGCGTTCCAAGGAGCCGCAATCACATCTTGGGTTTGGCCCTCGGGCGATCGGGTCACGATTGCCACACGTCCGCCCTCAGCCGGCCGCGATTCACTCCAATACAACGTTTCGCCTTCCGCACGGCCACCGCCCAGCCCGATCGTTCCCGCCACGATCGCTTCGGAAGTAATCGGCGATTTCCAAGTCCCGTAGGGCGCAATTTGAGGCATAGAACCCACTACAACCAACAGTTTCTAAACAATTTCTCATCATCATCCAGCCTTGATTCTGTCGCAAGCAAGGGGAACCGTGACACCTATGGTGGAGAGTCTTCATCAGTGAAAGCGAATAATAGTGAATAATTATGAAGAATAATCTTAATTAGTTTCAGAGGTTTACCTAACCCTAAACCTGGGCTAGGTTGGAATTTATCCCTTTCTAGTTTTTGCCCTGGATAGCCGATGGATAGTGGACTGATTCTTTCCAATATTCTCAATCCTCCCATTTTGTTCTTTTTCTTGGGAATGTTGGCCGTTTTCTGTAAATCAGATTTGGAAATTCCTGCACCACTGCCCAAGCTATTTTCGCTCTATCTATTGGTGGCGATCGGGTTCAAAGGGGGCTATGAGCTACTAGAAAGCGGCATTACTCAGCAGGTGGCTGGCACGCTGCTTGCTTCGATTGTGATGGCTTCTTTGGTTCCAATTTACACATTTTTTATCCTAAGAATTCGCCTGGATCCACCCAATGCGGCTGCCATTGCGGCCACCTATGGCTCCATCAGCGCCGTGACTTTTATTACGGCCAGTTCTTTTCTGGATCAACTGCACATTAGCTATGGCGGCTACATGGTGGCAGCTTTGGCGCTAATGGAATCACCCGCCATTATCATCGGCCTAATTTTGGTGCGAATTTTTGATGCCAAGGATGATAAGGACGATCCCGATCATCCCTTTGCTTGGGGTGAAGTGCTGCGAGAAGCCTTTTTGAATAGCTCTGTGCTGCTGTTGGTGGGCAGCGTGATTATTGGAATGCTGAGCGGCCCCAGCGGTTGGCACAAACTAGAACCCTTTACGCAGGGCATCTTCTATGGTGTGCTGACGTTTTTCTTGATGGATATGGGCATCATTGCCGCCAAACGAATTCGAGATCTGAAAAAAACAGGACTATTTTTAATTGGCTTTTCGGTAATTGTGCCGCTGCTGAATGCGGTGTTGGGGATTGTGATTGCCAAGCTGCTGGGCATCGGTGAAGGCAATGGGCTACTGTTTGCGGTGCTTTGTGCCAGTGCTTCTTATATTGCGGTTCCGGCAGCAATGCGGATGACGGTTCCGGAAGCAAATCCGAGTTTATATGTTTCGATGGCGCTGGCTTTGACCTTCCCATTCAACATTATTGTGGGAATTCCGCTGTATTTAGAACTGGAAAAAATCCTGGGGCTGTAGGGGCGTTTTTGGGGTTCATGGATTGGCTTGTTGGCTAGTAGGTTGATATGCAATTAACAAAACGTGTGGAAATTATTGTTAGCTCTTTGGAGCTAGAGGAAATTTTGGAAATGCTGGATGGCCTGAAGTTTCCGGGCTATACGGTAATTCGCGATGCTTCGGGAAAGGGTGATCGGGGAGAATTTACCAATGATTTAGGTCGAGAATTTGGCAATTGCTATATTCTGACCACTTGCCAGGATGTGACCCAATTGGATCAGTTGGTGACGCTAATTCGCCCGATTTTGAAGCGGGTTGGGGGGCTTTGCTTGGTCAGTGATGCGGCTTTGGTCATTCACTAAATTCCGATGCAGCTAGATCCGCCAGATGGGGCCCGCCTCCCCGTTCGGCCAACTGGATTGAGTCAAATTTGCCCCATCTATCTATATAGACAACTGGATAGGCAACTGCCATAGATAGACAACTGCCATAGATAGATCGATTAAGGGCGCACTAGCAAAGTACCGGTGCATTGGAGTCCTTCCGGTTCGATCGACAGGCTGTTGATGGCCACGTCTTCGCCTAATGGTAGGAGCACGGAGGATCCCTGGGCGATCGGCTCACCTGCCTGGTTCAGCCACTGGGGATTGCAGAGTTGCAAGGTTTGGGGGTCAACCAATTCCAACCCCAGGCAGAGTTGCACCGGTTGCTGCTCGATCGCCCCTGACAAAATTAACTGCCCCCCGGCTAGGGTGGCTTGGGGTTGCTCGAAGGTGACGGGTCGCCCCCAAAGGGCCAACAGCGGAGCCAGAAAGTCTGCCAACGCCGGGGCCAGCAGGGGAGCCGCCAAAGAGGCTGCCAAGTCGGGGGCAAAAAGTTTTAATTCCGCACTGACGGGAATGGGTTGCAGTAGCCTGAGGGGTTTGCCGCGCAGCACTTGCCCCAAATTGACGGCAATGTTGGTGGCTTGCAGGTTGAGATGGCTGAGGTGCAAGCCCTGATAGATCACGGATTCGGCGTTGATCTGGGCTTGGGGCAGGCGGCCCGCGAGAATGTCTCGATCGCGCCCATCCAGCCGCACGGTGATTTCAGTGGCGGCTTCCACCTGGGATCGCAGCCAGAGTTTGACCGCTGGCGCAACTAGGGAGGTAATGAGGCGGCTGCCCTTGCTGGAGTTGCTTGGGGCGATCGACTCTTGATTTCCACTACCCATCAACCAAAAACCTCTTGATACACTGGACAGCAATTCTTGCAATTTGTAAACGGTGTGTCCGGCCCTATGTTCCTAGAAGAACTCAAACCCCTTGTTGAAGAAGGCCTCAAACAGCCCGTGAGCTTCTTGGGTGGACTGGCTTCCGGCCTGTTGCGCCTGGATCTGAATCAGGATCCAATTAAGAGCTGGTTGGAGCAACAGTTGGGGAGCGATCGCCCCAATGGCTCCACGGAGTCTGCACCCAGCAGCCCCAGCGGCGGCCCTCAGTCGATCTCGATCGAGTAACTGGATTCAAGTCAATGAATTTGAGTGAATGGGTTCAAGTCAGTGAATTTGAGTCAGCGAATTCCTGACCCCGTCGTCAACGTCTGAATCTGAGCGGCCAAAGCTCAAGGCTCAATGGGCGGGATCCCGCTGAGGGTTCCTGGGTTATTGGGGATCCTTATCCATCGGGGATCTTTATATAGATAGATAGAGATCCCCGGGGGATCGAGGCTGAGAGCCGGGCGGGAAGCAACGGGGCGATCGCCCACGGCCGCCAAGGATCCGGACAATTGGGGGGAAAGGTCGTCAACAATTGGTAACGATCGCGAAGGGGCAATTTGCCCCCAAATCCAAGCCATTTACCCGCTGCCAACCCCTGACTTACCCCGGATTGCAAAATAAACTCCCAAGTTTACGCCAGTAGTACCCCTTTAGGGCGCTATCATGGTGATGTCCTTTCAGCTTCTTTTGTTTTGAGCGCGATCGCGATCAGGCACAATCTCAATAGACTTGGGGCCTAGCACCGCGTGGGAATTTAGTTTGTGGAACTGTGTCCCAGTCCGCCAACCCAAGTTCTCATGAGACAAATTGAACTGAAGACTTCACGCGCTTGTTTTACCGTTCCGGACTCAAATGACGATTTACGTTGGCAATCTTTCTTACGACGCTACCGAGCAGGATCTCCAAGAAGTTTTCTCGGAGTATGGCGTTGTTAAGCGTATCACCCTGCCGATCGACCGCGAAGTGAACCGAATTCGCGGTTTCGCCTTCATCGATCTTGAAAGCGACCAGGCCGAAGAGCACGCCATCAAAGAACTCGATGGAGCAGAATGGATGGGCCGCCAAATCCGTGCCAATAAGGCTCGTCCTAAGGAGCCTCGCTCCGGTGGTGGCGGTGGGCGCTCGTTTTTCCATAACGCGTTCTAAGTCTTCAGAGATGGAGCGCGGCGGAAAACAGTCTGCCTAATTCAGAATTGCCCGATCGGGGAACCAAGGTTTTGGTTCCGCTGAAATAGCAATACTCTTCTGGAAAAGGGGTCAGTCTACGAGACTTGGCCCCTTTCGTTTTTGGATCTTTCTGGGTTTTGAGCGATCGCTTAGAGGCTGAAAAGTTGGTTGAATGCTGGCCAGGACACCAATAAACGGGCGCAGCGGATCATCCATCGGTCAATTGCGACGGACTGCAAAGGACTACGACGAACTACGACGAACTAATGAAGTTTCTCTAAAAACGCCCCAGCTTTTCGGAAATCGGTTCCTACACTGAAGGCATGACCCCCGGGGGCAATGTTTCGTTGTCGTTCCGTCGTCAGTCACGAGAGGTTCTGAGATGGCTGATGCTGCCAGTGTTGATTCCGCCAGTTATGTCGTGACCCAGGAGCGATCGCTCGATCGAGATTGCACCACGCTGGGTCGCCATGTGCTGCAACAACTGCAAAGTTTTGGCTCCGATGCCCAAGATCTCAGCGCCCTAATGAACCGAATTGCCTTGGCGGGCAAGCTCATTGCTCGCCACCTGAGCCGATCGGGTTTGATGGAAGATGCGCTGGGCTTCACGGGCAGCACCAACGTCCAAGGCGAGGCCGTCAAAAAGATGGATCTCTACGCCAACGATGTTTTTATCTCGGTGTTTAAGCAAAGTGGCTTGGTTTGTCGCTTGGCTTCCGAGGAAATGGAGCACCCCTATTACATTCCCGAAAATTGCCCGATCGGTCGCTATACCTTGCTTTATGACCCGATCGACGGTTCCTCCAACATTGATATTGACCTCAATGTGGGATCCATCTTCGCCATTCGCCAGCAGGAAGGCAACGACGAGACGGGTGAAGCCGCCGACCTGCTGCAATCGGGTCACAAGCAACTGGCCGCTGGCTACATTCTCTATGGCCCCAGCACCATGCTGGTTTACTCGATCGGGCGCGGAGTCCATGCCTTCACCCTCGATCCCAGCCTTGGCGAATTTATCCTCAGCCACGAAGACCTGAAAATTCCCCCCAGTGGCAAGCTCTACAGCGTCAATGAAGGCAATTTCGGCCAGTGGGAGCCAGCCACCCAAGCCTGCATTCAATATTTTCGAGAAGTGGGCGGCTATTCCTCCCGCTACAGCGGAGCCTTAGTGGCCGACCTGCACCGCATTCTGTTTCAAGGGGGCGTGTTTCTTTATCCAGGAACCCGCCAAAAACCTCAGGGCAAGCTGCGTTTGCTGTATGAGGCAGCTCCCCTCGCTTTTTTGATTGAGCAAGCGGGTGGCCAGGCCAGCGATGGCCAGAAACCGATCATGGATCTGATTCCCGATCGACTCCATGCCCGATCGCCCCTGATTATTGGCAGCCCCGAAGAAGTCAACCGAGTGGAATCTTTGCTACAGCGGGGATCGGGCTAACCCCTGACGATCGAGATCAGCAGCCCCTCAAAACCCCAACTGGGCGATCGACCCTCGGCCTTCCCTCCGCGGCCCGTGATCATCGATTTTCCTGCCCAACCCCCTTCCCCATTCAGCCTCGATCTTTCGCCTCGATCGCCCTTTTCAGATCCCACTTTCCCCAATGCTGACCTTCCAAGAAAATCCCCTGCGCGTTGGTCTTCAGCAAGAACGCATCCCCGAACCCCAAATCCTGATTATCTTTGGGGCCTCCGGTGACCTCACCCAGCGCAAACTGGTACCCGCCCTCTACCAAATGAAACTAGAGCGGCGGCTGCCCCCCGAACTCACCATCGTCGGAGTTGCCCGCCGGGAATGGAGCCACGACTTCTTCCGCGAGCACCTGCGCGAAGGCATCGAAGAATTTGGTGGCGGAACCCAAAGCGACGACCTTTGGGAAGACTTTGCCAAAGGCCTGTTCTATTGGCCCGCCAACATTGACGTACCCGAAGACTATCAAAAGCTCAAAACCTTCCTGGCAGAGCTAGATGAACTCCGAGGCACTCGGGGCAACCGAGTCTTTTACCTGTCCGTAGCACCCAAATTTTTTGGGGAAGCGATCCAGCAACTGGGGTCTGCCGGGATGCTTGCCGATCCCGACAAGCAACGCCTCGTGATCGAAAAGCCCTTTGGGCGCGACTTGGCCACCGCCCAACAGCTCAACCGCGTTGTGCAGGCCGTCTGTTCCGAAAAACAGGTCTATCGGATTGACCACTACCTCGGCAAAGAAACCGTTCAGAATCTGTTGGTGTTTCGGTTTGCCAACGCCATTTTTGAACCCCTCTGGAACCGGCAGTTTGTGGACTGTGTGCAAATCACCGTGGCGGAAACCGTGGGACTGGAAGGACGCGCCGGATACTACGAAACTTCCGGGGCCCTGCGGGACATGGTGCAAAACCACCTGATGCAACTGTTTTGCCTCACGGCCATGGAGCCGCCCAACTCCCTTGATGCGGACAGCATTCGCAACGAAAAGGTGAAAGTGCTGCAAGCAACCCGGCTCGCAGACCTGCAAAATTTGGATCTCTGCGCCGTTCGGGGCCAATACAGTCGCGGTTGGATGCGTGGCAAGCCGGTTCCGGGCTACCGCGAAGAGGACGGGGCCAGCCCCACTTCCACCACGCCCACCTATGCGGCCCTCAAGCTGTGCATTGATAACTGGCGCTGGAAAGGTGTGCCCTTCTATCTACGCACGGGCAAACGGATGCCGAAAAAGGTGACCGAGGTGGCCATTCAATTCAAGGAAGTGCCCCTGTTGATGTTTCCGTCGGCGGCGCGCCAAACTAACCCGAATGTGTTGGCCATGCGGATTCAGCCGAATGAAGGGATCTCGATGCGTTTTGAAGTGAAAATGCCGGGCGCATCCTTGAAGACGCGATCAGTCGATATGGACTTCCGCTATGAAAGTGCCTTTGGCCAATCCCAAGGCGAAGCCTACGGTCGTCTGCTGATGGACTGTATGTTGGGTGATCAGTCCCTGTTTACGCGAGATGACGAAGTGGAGGCTTCTTGGCGGGCCCTCACGCCGGTTTTGGGGCTGTGGGATGCTCCTGCGCCGCCGGAAACGATTCCGCTCTATGAAGCGGGGACTTGGGAGCCGGTGGAGGCGGAGTTATTGCTGGAGCGTGACGGTCGGCACTGGCGACGACTCTAGGCAGAACGGGAGGTTATCGAAATCAGGTGTTGCAACTCGGCAATTCGGAAATCAGGCGTTGAACCGTAGGTCGTTCAGCGTGCTCAAGCAGATTCCTCAACCAGATCTTTCAATCAGATCCCTCAGCAGGCAAACCATGACCACAACGATTACACTCCAAACCCCCAAGGATATTTCGCTCGGGGAAATTGAGGCAGAGTTAAACAAGATTTGGCTGAGTCAGGGATCCGGTGATGCGGCGATCGCCACCAGAGCTGCCACGTTCTGCATGGTGGCCTATGAGCCGGAGGAGTTTCAGCAGTTGTTGGGTTCCCTGGGGTTTTATAAGGGGGCGATCGATGGGTTGCATGGCCCCGACACCCGTAATGCTATCAAGTTGGCCCAGTCGGCCTATGGGTTTCGGGCAACCGGGCGCGTGGATATGGACACCCTGCGGGCCTTGCGCGAAGACCACGTGAGCTTTGGGCAAACGCGCTCCCCCAATTTAGATTTGCGCGGGGCCACCGTCAGCGATGCGATCGCGGCGCAAAATCCTTCTCGGATCATTGCCCTTTGTCCCACCCTGGGGCCCGATGAAGGGGTGACTGCCCAAGTGTCCGCCTATTGCCCCGTGCAAAAGAGCAAGAGTCGGAATTTGGTTTGCTGCGAATACATCACGCTGCGCGGAACCAAGGAGGCCCTGGAGCGGGTTGCCGATTTGGTGGTGTCGTTGTTGATTCCTGATTTGCCGAAGTTTGCCTGGTGGAAGGCCACGCCCAATCCTGAACAGGGCCTGTTCCAAACCCTGGCGGAAACGGCCAATTGCCTGATTTTGGATTCGTCTTACTTCAGCGATCCCGAGGCGGAATTTTTGAAAATTCAGTCGCTGATTGATCAGGAAACCTACATTGCTGATTTGAATTGGCACCGGCTGTCCCTCTGGCAGGAACTGACGGCGGCTTCGTTTGATCCCCCGGAGCGGCGGATGTGGCTGGGAGAGGTCGATCGAATCTCGATCGATTACGAAAAAGGCAGCGCGGCCCAAGCGTTGATGTTCCTCGGGTGGTTTGCGAGCCGCCTGGGGTGGGAGCCGATCGCCTATCGGGCCACGGGCGGTGACTATGACTTGGTATATGTGGATTTTGAACGCGGTGACGGGCGATCGATCCAAGCAGAATTGGCCGCCATTCCCACGGCCGATGTGGGTGAAATTCCGGGGGATTTGATTGGGCTGCGTTTGGCTTCCACCAATCCCAATGCTGACTGTGCCACGATTCTTTGTTCAGAAATGACGGGCTGTATGCGGATGGAGGCGGGGGGCAGTGCCCAATCGGCCCGCACCGAGCAGGTGACGGCTTTGCCCGACCAAAAGGCAGAATTGCTCATGGCCCAACAGCTTCAGCGTTGGGGCCGGGAGGTGCTGTATGAAGAAAGCATGGCCGTCACCATCAAAATTCTGCAATTGCGGTAGCCCAGAAAAGACCGACTAATGATCGACCAATCATCGATTCACGGTCGCCTAGCGGTGGCCTAACAGTCGCCGGTTTGTTCGCAAGCGCCGATGCTGACCCAGTTGCTGGAACCATCGGCCCAAAATTCTTTTTTCCAAATGGGGGCGTTGTGCTTCAGTTGGTCGATCGCGTAGCGGCAGGCCTCGAAAGCTTCCGATCGATGGGGAGACCCGATCGCCACCAGCACGCTGATTTCGCCAATTTTTAGCTTGCCGATCCGATGGTGAATCACCACCCGATTCACCACGGGCCAGCGTTGGCGAATCTGGGCGGCAATTTGCTGAAAGATAACGATCGCCATGGGTTCGTAGGCTTGATAATCCAGGGCCACCACGGGTTTGCCGTCTGTTTCTTGGCGCACAGTGCCATTCATCACCACGATCGCGCCGTTGGCCGGGTCATCGGCCAAGCGATATACCGCGTCCAGCGAAAGGGGCGCAAAGGTAATGGCGAAGGAGTCGCGTGAGTCGGCCAGGGGCGCGGCTTTGGCAAGGGGAGACGGCACGGACAACATGGCTCTGATCAGGCTCGATCGGGAACGGCGACTCCTGCTATCCTAACGCCTGGCCTTGGACGATCGACACCAATGGCGAGATGGAATCCTAGAACAGATCCATCAGCCGTTCTTAGCTTGCGGTTAGCCTGAGCTTGAAGTCAGCCTTAAACTGGCTTAACCGGCGCTTGAGCTGGCCGCGTCCTCGAAGCGATCGATGATCCCGCCGCCGAGCAACACTTCACCCCGATACCAAACGGCCGCTTGACCCGGCGTGACGCTGAATTGTGGCTCATCAAACACCAGCTTCACCCGATCGCCCCCCTCTAAGGGCACGATCGTGACCGGCACGGCGGGCGATCGATAGCGAATTTGCACCTCCGCGTGAATCGGGGTGCGGGGCGGGGCGATCGACACCCAATTCACACGGCTGACCGTGCAACTGGGGCGGGTGGCTCGATCGCGCGTGGCCACTACCACTCGATTTCGCACCGCATCCAGCGCTACCACGTAAAGCGGTTCCGGCGCTGAAATGCCAATGCCCTTGCGCTGCCCGATCGTGTAGTGATGAATGCCTTCGTGTTGGCCCAACACCTTGCCATCGAGATCCACAATCTCGCCCGCCTTGGGGGTGATGTACTTGTCGAGGAAGGCCTGCATGGAACCATGGGCCTCAATCAGGCACAGGTCTTGGCTTTCGGGCTTGTCGGCCACATGCAGCCCAAACTTGCGAGCAAACTCCCGGGTTTGGGCCTTGTCATATTCCCCTAGGGGAAAGAGCACCGCGCCCAACACGTCCTGATCCAGGTCGTAGAGGAAATAGGATTGATCCTTGTTGCGATCGAGCGCCCGCAGCAATTGATAACGCCCTTGATCCGGGTCGTAGTCCGTGCGAGCATAGTGACCGGTGGCAATGCGATCGGCTCCCAACTCCTCGCGGGCATAGCGCAACATGGGGCCAAACTTCACCGCCTTGTTGCATTGGGAACAGGGGAGCGGCGTGGTACCGCTTTGGTAGCCATCCACCAAATAATCAATGATGTAGCTTTCAAAGGTGTCGCGAATATCCACCACATGGTGGGTAATGCCCAATTTTTCGCAGAGTTGGGCCGCGTCCACCATGCCTTCCGAGCAGCATTGGCCCTTGCCGCGCATCAACCAAAGGGTGACACCCAGGACTTCAAACCCCTGCTCTTTCAGCAACACGGCCGTGGTTGAACTATCGACTCCACCGGACAAACCGACGGCGACTTTGGAATGGAGGGTGGCGTTGCTCATGGCGCGACGAAAGCTGACCCAAGGGGTGTTTTCAACGGGGCGTTTCCTATGATATGGGCGATCGCGGATCTTGCGGATCCAGACCGACTCCAAAAAAATGGCGAATTCCGGACGAATTTTCCTGGCCGGTGCGGTCTGGTTGCCTGGCAATTGCTGGCGTTAGGGGGCAACTTCCACGCCCGATCGGGCCCGATAAACCGCCTGCACGTTGTACCAGTTGAGGAAAACCCGAGCCACCTCCAGGGCCAGTTGCGGCCGACCCCGATCGATCAACCACTGCAACAGGGGGCGAAGCGTGCGCTCGTTCAAGCGGCCGCCCAAAGACAGCAACCCCCACAGGGCCACATGCAGCCAGGTCATTTGAATCATCAAGCGTACATTCCAGGTGGGATGCTTGCGATAAAACTCAATGCCCATTCGGCCCCGTTCCATTTCCCGCCGAATCAGGCCCGGAATCTCATCGAGGCTGAAGGGAGGATGCCAGTGATAGCCCACGGCTTCCGGACAGGGAATGAGGCGCACGCCCAAAGCCTTGAGCCGCACCCCCAATTCCAAATCTTCCCAGCCATAGAGGGTAAAGCGCTCATCAAAGGCCCCCGCACGATCGAGCCAATGCTTCGCGATCGCCACATTTCCCGTCGCAAAAAAGGCACGGGAAAGATCCGTGATCTTGAAGGGTTCAGCGGTGGGATCGTCAAAATTGCAAGTATTCACCACCCGCCCGTAGGTGAAATAGGCATCACCACCCGATCGGGTCTGAGCCGCCGCCAGCGCTTGGGCATGGCACTGCAAAAAATCCTCCAGCACCACCAAATCGCTGTCAATGAAGACGATCGTATCTCCCTTGGCCGCCCGCAAGCCCCGGTTCCGGGCCGCAGCAGGCCCGCCATGATCCTGCTCAATTAAGCGCACATGGGGCAGGCGATCGCGCGACTCCGACAGCCAAGCCACCGTGCCATCCGTCGAGCCATCATCCACCACCACGATTTCATAGCCCGCGATCAGGTCGGGGCCATGCCACCGCTGATGCTCCATGGCCAACAGGCACTTTTGGAGGATGGGCAAGCGGTTATAAGTTGGAATGATGACACTAATAAACACAAGTAGGGGCAAGACCGGGATCTATGGTTGATTGCTTTCTAGGATTGATTGTAGAAGGGGGGCTTGGAAAGGGGGTGCTCAAGGAGGGGGAAATTCTGGAAGAGAAGGCTGGGGTTCAACGATTGCCCAAGGATTCCATCATCCGCCACCAACGCCCCAAGGGCCAGGACACCACCGGCGACCACAAACTGCTGAGAATCGCAGAACAAAGCGTGACCTTTTGATGCAGCGCCCACACGTCGCCCGCGTCGCGGCCATAGAGATAGGCAAATTGGGCCGCCATCGTGGTTTCCGAAACCGCCACCAAAACAAAGGTGGTTAGGGGAATCATCACCCAGGCCGTGGTGGTGGCGCGTTGGTGGATGCGGGCCGTCAGCAGGGCTACCAGGGCCAACCCCCAAACATGGCTGGGCCAAAACTCCGTCATCCCATCCTGAAGCAGGCCCGCCACCACGCCACCGAAGATGGCCACCCACCAGGGGCGACCCACACTCCAGCTCACAACCCAAATTAGGGGCCAGTCAACGCCTACCCCCAGCAGTTCCAGTCCGGGTAGCCGCAGCGGCGTAAGGGCAGCGCAAAGTAACAAGGAGCCGGCCGAAACGGCAACGTTAATCGCCACCTGCACCAGCACAGGGTAGCGGTCGAGAATATCGCGTAGTTGGGGTTTTTGCTTGATTCCGTTCAAGGCCTAGACGGCAACCATGCCGATCGAATCAATGGTGGGCTAATCAATGGTGGGTTAGTTGGCCGATGCGCGGGGCGTTGCGGGCGGCTTGGGTGCTGGGTTGGTTCCGGAATTGGGGTTAGGCTTGGGGTTCCCCGATCCGCTGGGCGTTACGGGGGTGGGTTCCTGGAACTGCTGAAAGAGTTCTGGGTTATGGGGCAAGACAGTCACCCATTCCAACGTGCTCAGGGGAGCGGATAGTTCCACCACCGCTTCCGGGGCGAGGGATTTCTTGGTGTCGATCGCGACGATGCGCCCGATCGGCAAGCCCGCTGGGAAGAATTGACTGTAGGCAGAGGTGACGATCGCGTCGCCTGGTTTCACATCGGGCAACTTGTCAAAAAATTCCACCGTTGCCGTGCGATCGCTCTTGCCCCGGAGATAACCCATATAGCGCGATCGGGTCACCGAGATGCCAATGCGGCTGCCGGGATCGCTAACCAACAGCACCCGGCTGGTGTGGGGAGTCACGGCCGTGACACGGCCCACCACGCCCCCGGGAGCCATCACAATCGCCCCCTGTTGAATGCCATCGGCTGTGCCGCGGCCCAAGGTAATTTGTTGCCACCAGCGATCGGCACTGCGGCCAATGACCGGCGATGCAATGCCCTCCACGGGCAGAGTTTTACGGTAATTCAGCAGGGTTTGCAACTGAGCATTGCGGCTCTCCACCTCCTCAAGCCGCTGCTGAAGTTCACGGACTCGGGCATCCGCGAGGTCACTTTGAGAAGGTGCTCCCAGGTGCAGGGGCAACGTCAAGGCCCGGTAGGCTTCCACCAAAAAACCGGCCCGGCTCTGTCGCACACCAAGGGCTAAGCCCAGTGCAGCGACGGCTAGGACTGCCTTTAGCCAATTGCGCCCCCACCATCGTCGAACGTCATACACGACCAGCGCTCCGTTCTAGAAATTGAGTGGCTTGCTTGCCCACGAAAGTTGCTGATTAATCCTGAAATTAAGGGGTTTGTTGGCGGGTTGGCTCCAGGATTTGCGGTGATGCATTCCGGGCTACTTCCGTCTAACCAAGATGGGCGACCCGTGATTGGCCATGACGAACGGTGGTTGGTAAGGGCCAATCGATACCGGTTAAGGAAACGGTGAATTGGGGTCAGCCAAGATCAGTGCAGTGCAGGCTGAGCAATGCAAGCTGAACGCCAGAAGCTGAACAGTGCAGGCTCAGGCTGAATGCAAACCGAACTCAAACAATGCAACGCAGAGGCAAGCTATGCAACGCAGGCTTAAACTGCACCTCCACCTTAGCGGAGGTCAGGTGCTTCAGTCGGTCTTAGAGATTACGCGAGCTGCCACTAAAGACCCGCTCTAATTGTTTGAAGTTTTCGAGAACGCGACCGGTTCCCAACACCACACAGCTCAGCGGATCGGGAGCCACGTGAACCACGATGCCCGTTTCATGGCTGATCAGGGTGTCTAGGCCCTTGAGCAGTGCGCCGCCGCCCGCCAGCATAATTCCCCGATCGATGATGTCTGAGGCCAATTCCGGCGGGGTTCGTTCCAAAGTCCGCTTTACGGCTTCCACAATCACCGACAGCGGCTCCGACATGCTTTCGCGCACTTCGCCCTGTTTTACGGCAACGGTGCAAGGCAGACCGGACAGGAGGTGCAGTCCGCGCACTTCCAACACCACGTCATCTTCGTTGCTGGGGTAGGCAGAGCCAATTTGGATTTTGACTTCTTCCGCCGTCCGTTCCCCAATGACGAGGTTGTGGACTTTTTTCATGTATTGGGTGATGGATTCGCTGAGTTCATCGCCCGCCACGCGCACGGATTCGCTCAACACCGTTCCCTGTAAGCTGAGAACGGCAACTTCGGTTGTGCCGCCGCCGATGTCTACGATCATGTTGCCAGTGGGTTCCGCCACGGGCAGACCGGCCCCGATCGCCGCTGCGACCGGTTCATCAATCAAGTAAACGTCTCTGGCTCCGGCTTGGTGTGCCGCTTCCATGACGGCTCGCCGCTCCACGCCGGTCACGCCGCTCGGAATTCCGATCACGATCCGGGGTGGCACCAGGGCTTTGCCTTCGTTGACGCGCCGAATGAAGTGCTTCAGCATCAACTCCGCTGTGTCGAAGTCGGCGATTACCCCGTCACGCAGGGGCCGCAGGGCCATGACGTTGCCGGGCGTTCGACCCAACATCTTTTTGGCATCTTCGCCAACCGCTAGGGGGACTCGCTTGTCTTGATCGATCGCCACGACGGACGGCTCTTGGAGCACGATGCCCTTGCCGGACACATACACCAAGGTATTGGCCGTCCCGAGGTCGATGCCCATATCCCGAGACAAGGAGAAGCCATTAAAAAGACCCACGTTTTAAGCCCCCACAAGGTCAGGAACTGAAGTTGCTTCGCCAAAAATGACTGTACCGGTGACAGTCGAGCTGGATTCTATTACGTTTTGTACCAGCCGTCTATCCCTGAGTTGGGCGATCGCCCGGGCCGTTGAAACCCTCCTCTCAGTTGCAGGCAGGCTATTTAAAAGAAGCGATGGCATGGTGTGTGGCGATCAGTGGCGATCCGGTAAGTTATGCGCTGGATTCTCTGGATCTTTCCAAGGAGTACGGGGGCGAATCCTGATGGATTTGCAACCCGCTTTCCTGAAGATTTGGGCCTGAGATTTCGGCTTGCCTAGGGATTTGGGAGGAGATTTTGGCCGGGAATCCCTAGGTTTACAAGGAATGGGAAAACAAACGAATTGACAGGGCGTTGGAGAAAAACCGGCTCAGGCAGAGATTGGAATGGGATGAGGAGATAGCTGCCGAATCTGGACTGGTCTTGCCACCAGTCTAGCGTTGATTAGTCCTCAGTCTCGAAACGGGGGGCGATGCAAGCATCCGGCAGCAGCAACATGGCATCTCCAAAGGAGTAGAACCGGTAGCGATCGGGGTAGGGATCCGCTGGCGCATCCAAGGCAGCCTGATATAGCTCCAAGAGACGGGCCCGTCCCACAAAAGCCCCCACCAGCATCATCAAGCTCGATCGGGGTAGGTGGAAATTGGTGATCAGGCCGTCCACAACCCGCCATTGATAGCCGGGATAAATAAACAGATCTGTTTTGCCGCAAAACGCTTCCACTTGGCCATGGCGTGCGGCGGACTCCAGGGTTCGCACCGCCGTTGTGCCCACCGCAAATACCCGGCCGCCATTGGCCCGAGTCGTCCGAATTTTTTCGGCCACCTCCTCGGACAGCAGGGCCCATTCCTCATGCATTTTGTGGGCGGTGATATCTGGGCTGGCCACGGGCCGAAACGTTCCCACGCCCACATGCAGCGTCACGAAAGCCCGCCCCACACCAGCGGCACTCAGGCGATCGAGTAATTCTGGGGTAAAGTGCAAGCCGGCCGTGGGAGCCGCCGCCGAACCGGGATCGCGGGCATAAACCGTTTGGTAGCGATCGGGCGGGGCCGCCGAATCGGTAATGTAGGGCGGCAGTGGCATTTCGCCCCAAGCATCCAGAATTTCCAGCAGGGAGTTGACCCCTGGCGGCAACTGAAACCGTAGCAGGCGGCCCCCCGTGTTCCGGTCAACGGCCACCACTTCGGCGGACAGTTTGGCGACTGTCGGAACTGCTGTCGGATCTGCTGTCGGATTCGTCTGTGCCATGCCGGGCGGTGGGTCAAATTCAATTTGGGTTCCCACCAGCAGTCGCTTGCCGGGCCGCACCAGGGCCAGCCAGCTATCGGGCGATCGCGCTTCCAGCAACAACACTTCCACCGCCGCTCCGCTGGCCTTGTGGCCATGGAGCCGAGCTGGAATCACGGAAGAATCATTCATCACCAACAGATCGCCGGGTCTTAAGAATTCCAGCAAATCGCGAAACTGTCGGTGAACAATCTCGTGGGGCGAGGTGGCCACCAGCAATCGCGATCGATCGCGGGGTTCTCGCGGATTTTGGGCAATTCGATCATTGGGTAGCTCGTAGTGATAGCCGTCCAGCGATCGATCGGGGTCGTTGATGTATCCCATAAAAAGGGAATAGTCACGTTTTGTAAGAATCGCTTAAGATTTTAAGTCAAGAAACGTAAATCTTGAGAGAATATTAAATGTATCGATCGCTTGGAAATCCAAGCTCGGGCCATGGAATACCTCTACCGCTTCGCCAACGCCAGTCTAACGCTCCGAGCGATCGAGCATGTCAGCACCTCCTGGCGCTCCTCTCTGCAATTTGTCACCGTTCTCCATCAGATTGATGGATGGATTTTGCGTCTCAAGTTGTTTTCGCCGCTCATTTCCAAAGCCCATCTCGATTTGCAAGCCTTTTTGCAAGAATTAGGCTCGCCTTACTTGCCCTCGCCGCAGCTCAAAGTTGTGCTCTGGAGCCTTGAATTGGGTCAATCTCCTATTTCCGTCATGGAACGTCATCAGGTAGCCGTCATTTCCCACGGTCGTCCGGACAAGGAAGAAATAGAGGAATTCTGCAAGCAATTTATTGCTGGTTTGGGTTACTGCCCCGCAACCCTTGCTTGATGAAGAGGCTATCGTCTTTTCTATCAGGGCCAAAGCGGCTGATGTTTCTTAAAGCTCAAACCTGAAGGACAGCTACTTTGCTCCCTGATTTTTAGGTTCAGGAATTGTGGTCTCTGCTCTCCAAATGACTGCTAAGAATCAGGAAAGTTGGGACAAATTCCGGAAACCCCAAAGAGATTGATCAATCAATAAATAGTGGGGATGAATAATTATCATGGGCGATCGCAACGATCCCCAACCATGATAACGACCTCACCCCCTGCCCATAGCCACCTGAAAGATCAGCGCTAAATTCTGAATAATACCCTGACTGAGATTCATTCTCGAACTCATTTGCTAAATAATAAAACAACTTAATTATTGCCTTGATTGTTTTTGAAGATTGACCAATTTGATCGGGTTTATACTTAAAATCTGACCATCAAAACCCATGAAAATCCATGAATTCTTATGAAAACAAGCCGATAAAGATCAAATCAAAATAAAATCAAGATAAAATGAAAATAATTGAATTTGAATAATTATTTGAATAATACAAATTAAAGCAAAAATCAAGCAAAAAATACGAAAAAGCACCTAAAAATCTTTGATAAATATCTGGAATACCTAAAAGATCAATTTTGACCCGAAACAAAATTCACTTGATCGCGATTTGCACCAATAGGGGCTAATTGCCCGGGAATTCCCGGTTCTGCGCGGTTCCAGACAAGACAGACCATTAGACTAGAGAAGCAAGCCTTACGGATTGGGCGTTGGAGCGATCGCCCTGTGTGATTGTCCATTGTGATTGTGCATTGCGGTCACCCATGGGCCGCGATCGCTCCGAAATTGGTCGCCCGATCGAGTCTTCTGCAACCGCCACCCAACTCGATTTGATTGCGATCCATGCAAAGCCTTGAAACGAAAACCTCATCAAAACCAGTGCCCTATAGTCTCGCGGACTGGCAGCGGGGCTATGAATCTCAACCCCAAGAGTTTGAGACCTGGATTGATGACATTGAAGGGGAAATTCCCAGCAACCTCACCGGCACGCTGTTTCGCAATGGCCCCGGCCTGCTGGATGTGGCCGGCGAGCCGATCGGACATCCCTTTGATGGGGATGGGATGATTTGCCAAATTACCTTCCAAAATGGTCGGGCCCATTTTCGCAATCGGTTTGTGCGCACCGAAGGCTATTTGGCCGAACAGGCAGCCGGCAAAATTCTCTATCGCGGCGTGTTTGGTACGCAAAAGGCCGGCGGTTGGCTGGCGAATTTGTTGGATCTGAAGATTAAAAATATTGCCAATACCCATGTGATGTATTGGGCCGATCGACTCTGGGCCCTCTGGGAAGCGGCCGAACCCCATCGTTTGGATCCGGAGACCCTGGAGACGATCGGGCTGGATTCGATCGATGGACTGCTGCAGCCCGGCGATGCCTTTGCCGCCCATGCCCGCATTGATCCTGGCACGGTTCCCGGCGCGGCCGAAACAGCCACCGGAGCCAACCGCTGGGCCATGAGTCCCAACTCGGCGGGCGATCGGCGCTTCGTGAACTTTGCCGTGAAGCCCGGCCTTTCCACCAACATCACGATCTATGAATTAGACGAAGCGGGAAAACTCGCCAGCCGCCAAACCCGTAGCGTGCCGGGATTTGCCTTTTTGCATGATTTTGCCATCACTCCCCATTGGTGCATCTTTTTCCAAAATCCCGTCAAATTTAATCCGCTGCCTTTCATGCTGGGATTCAAAGGGGCGGGGCAATGCCTGGAATTTGACCCCAAACAACCCACTCGGGCCCTGCTGATTCCTCGGGATCCGAGCCAAGCGGTGCGCGTGCTGGATGTGCCGCCTTGCTTTGTGTTTCACCACGGCAACGCCTTTGAAAGCCCCGATGGTCAACAAATCACGATCGATTCCGTTTGCTATGACTCGTTCCCAACCCTGGAACCGGGCGCAGACTTCCGATCGGTTGATTTTGGTAGCCTGCCGGAAGGACAGCTTTGGCGATTTGAAATGGACTTGACCACCGATCGGGTGCGATCGCACTGTATCGAAAGTCGCTGCTGTGAATTTCCCAGCTTGCACCCCAATGCCGTGGGCCATGAACATCGCTACCTATATATCGGGGCAGCCCGATCGCCCCAAGGCAACGCGCCCCTGCAAGCGGTGTTGAAATTGGATTTGCAAACGGGCGATCGGTCTCTGTTTGACCTGGGCGCGCGGGTTTTTGGCGGTGAACCTCTGTTCGTTCCCAATCCCCAAGCCACCCAAGAGGACGATGGTTGGGTGTTGCTGCTGGCCTACAATGCCGAGCGCCACGCCTCCGATCTGATCATCCTGGCCGCTCAGGATCTGTCCCTGGTGGCTCGGTTGAAACTCAAGCACCATGTTCCTTATGGTCTGCATGGCAGCTTTGTGCCCCAGGTGTTTGGCATCGCAGACTAGAGATCGCAAATCTAGAGATCACAAATCTAGAGATCACAAATCTAGAAATTGCAGAGCTAGAAATTGCAGATTAGAACCGGAAAAACCCGATCGACTGGGCTGAACCATTTGAGCTGGGTGATTTGAGCTGGGTGATTTGAGCTGGGTGATTGCCCAGCCAAGACCCAGCCCGGTGAACGGTTTCAACCCATCGGCCAAGACCAACCAGCAAACTTGTCCCTGCACGGGATGCACAGATTTTGCGATACCCTAGAGGGCGGCTGTTTTGCTCGCCAGAAGTTGTTTTAATCGGCTGGCCGGTGGCGTGCGATCGCCCCAGTCTGCCGCCAACAACCGTGCAATCGCCAAGAACCGAGAGAAGCACCAAGAGAAAGCACTGCAATCATGGCTTACCAACTTCCTGCCCTGCCCTACGATTACACGGCGCTGGAACCCTACATCAGCAAGAACACCCTGGAGTTCCACCACGACAAGCACCACGCCGCCTACGTCACCAACTACAACAAGGCCGTTGAAGGGACTGAGCTGGACGCACAGCCGATCGAAGACGTAATCAAAGCCATTGCTGGTGACGCATCCAAAGCTGGCATCTTCAACAACGCTGCCCAAGCCTGGAACCACAGCTTCTACTGGAACTGCATTAAGCCCAACGGCGGCGGCCAACCGGCCGGCGCACTGCTGGACAAAATTGTGGCTGACTTCGGCAGCTTTGATGAATTCGTGACCCAATTCAAAGCCGCTGGGGCTACCCAATTCGGTAGCGGTTGGGCTTGGTTGGTGCTCGATAACGGCACGCTCAAGGTGACCAAAACCGGCAACGCCGAAAACCCCATGACCGCCGGCCAAATTCCCCTCCTGACCATGGATGTTTGGGAACATGCTTACTATTTGGACTACCAAAATCGTCGTCCCGACTACATCAGCGATTTCGTAACCAAGCTGATCAACTGGGAGTTTGTGGCTGAAAACTTCGCCAAAGCTGCCTAGTGGTTGCCCTTTAACCTTTGGGTTTTTGAATTTTTCCGATGATTTAGCCCCCAATGGGTTCAATGCTTTTTTCCTTTGCCTGTTTGGTTACAGGTTTGGTAAAAAGTTGATCTGCTGAATCATCTAAATCGTCCCTGGCCGACCCAAGATAGTTTGGGTCGGCATTATTTTTGGTTTTCCCGAAGGTCAAATTTCAATCACCCTGAACAATCAATTCGGGTGAAAAATGACCTGAAAAAAAACGTCCCGCACCGCTCAGGCTTGGGACGCGTCGCTGAATTGTCGCATTTAACATAGCAGACGACGATCGCCCAAAGACGGATGCCAGTTGTTTGCAATCCTTAATTGGCAATTGTGGTCTTGTTATTTCGGCTGCCCTATGCCCGCAAAATAACCCTTTCAGCTGATCGAATCCGACCCGACATTAGGGGTTAAATTCCGGGCAAAATTTCAAAGCGGGCAGCTCCCGCGCCCGATCGACCCGCGATTGGCTCAGGCATCTGCGAACCTGCGAACCAATGATCCCGATCGATCGCGCTTAGGGAACCGGCGAGGCAATCAGGGCCGCCCCGATCGCCTCAGCCCCCACGCCGGGCACAAAGGCCAAGAAAGCATTGCTGCTGCCCGCAATACTCATCATGGTTCCAGCCTGACCGTTGAGCGTAAAGGGCGCATAGGCCACGGCCGAGGGAGAGAATCCATCCGTCAAACCGATGCGATCGACCCCTGGGGTGAAGTCCGTCAAAATATCCGTCACTTCCGGCGTGGGCGCAGGGGTGCTCGTCCGCAACACAAAGATATCGGCTCCATCGCCCCCGGTCAGTTGATCCCGTCCCCGATCGCCCGACAGGATGTCGTCACCAGGGCCACCAATCAACACATCAAACCCAAAACCACCCCGCAGCAGGTCATTGCCCGCCCCGCCATCAAGGGTATCTGGGCCAATCCGCCCGGAAATTTGGTCATTGCCCGCGCCCCCTTGCAAGACATTCGGCAAGGCATTGCCCAAAATTTCATCAGTACCAGCCGTGCCAACCACGTTTTCCAAATTGGCCCCAATCCCAACGACCCAGCCGTAGCCCATGTCTTGGTAGTCGGGGCCGGTCGGTTCGTTTTTGCCCTTGTAAATACGTGCGCCCAAGGCAGAACGCTCCGTCAAGCGGCCGTTATCGATCAGATCAAACAGGTAATCGCCTGCCGGGAGGGCCGATGCGTCCACCGTGTCATTGCCCCCACCATCCCAAATCGCTTGCACCGTGCGTAGATTACTGGAATCTAGGCGATAGGTGGTGTTTTCTGCCCGTGAACCGCGATTGGTGCCATACAAGAACTGCAACGCGGCAATATCCAACGCCATCAACGTTGAAGGATCCGCAAATCCCTTGTCCTGCTGAGCATCGCCGTTGTAGCTCATGACCGTGTTCACGATATTGTCGCGAGCCGAATCAAGAAACGGTTCTTCACCTGCGTTTTCTGCGGGTTGGCCAGGATCCTGGTTGGCGGTGGCGTTGTAGTTTCCGGGGTGCTTCAGGCCCAAGGCGTGACCAATTTCGTGGATCAGCGTCGAGTAGCCATAGCTGCCGGGGCCGGAGGTAAAGGCCGTGCTCGGGTCGCTGTTGTTTGCGGGCTGGAGGTGAACTGCGCCGCCCCGCTCGGAATTGCTGGGATAGTAGGCGTAAGCATTGCCCTCTGGCCCTGGTCCCTGGGAGTAAACGATCCGTACCTTGCTGTCTGCGGAGTCCGCCACTTCCACAAAATTCAGCGGCACAATTTCGCTGTAGTGGCGAAAGATTGCCCGCACGTTGTTTTTAACGGACTCTTCGACCTCTTGGATGTTGGTTTCATCCGAACCGGCGTTGTAAGTGCTAGCGGTGGCAGGGGAAATGAAGCTGTAGGTGATGGTGCCGCCGGGGCCCACGGGCCACTTGTCGGGAGCGCCTGAGTCAGTGGTGGCGATGATCGTATCCACCACGGGCGAACCGCTGCCGGCCGCTAGGGGGCGGGTGGGGGCTGAGCTGCCGTTGGTGCTGCCACCCCGGGCCGATCGACAGGCCCGACAACTGCAACGGGAAGATTCAGGAGCAGTGGGGAGAGAGGCGGGTGCGAGAACAGAGTCACTGAGAGAGAAAGTGGTCATAAAAATAATGAACGGTTTAACATCCCTTCAACCATTCATCCATTTATAGAAATCCTTTCTGTGAATGCCAAGGTAAAAAGGAAAGTGTTGCTATCCGTAAAGGAATGAATCCTAAATTGATGTTTTGTGGGGAGCTGTGATTAGTCCCTTTCCTTGAATTGGATCATTAGGGACGCAAGGTGATTGAGGCGATGATTGAGGCTCTCAGAATGCTTGCTCTGGAGTAAATTGACCCAAGAAGTTGGAGATTTTGTGGGAGCAAGATCAGGCTAGGGTTCTGGCCAAAGGGTGTCTAGGGTGATGCTGAGGCTCCAATCGGCATCGGTCAGCAAGGCTCCGCGTAGGTCGGCGCGACAGAGGTTCGCTCCGTGCAAATTGGCCCCTCGTAAGTCGGCTCCTTGCAGGTTGGCATCGCTGAGATTCGCCCAGGCAAAGTCTGCACCAACCAGGCTGGCTCCGGACAGGTCGGCTTCGGCCAGTTGGGCGGCGGCCCAGTGGGAGCGATCGCCCCGTAATTCTCGGGCCTGGAGGCCGTGGGCTTGCAGTTGCCCAAATTCGGCCCCCAAGACCAAGGCGCGATCGAGCAGGGCCCCTTGCAAAATTGCCCCTTGGGCACGGGTGAAGGCCCAGGTCGATCGCGCCAGTTGGCCGCGACTGAGGTTGGCTCCCCGCAGGTCAGCTTCGGCCAGGTTCACGCCGGCCCAACTCACATCCCGCAAGTCTGCGTGGCGCAGGTCGGCTTGGCGGAAGTTGGCCGCAATGGCTTGGCTGTGGCGCAACTGAATTCCGAAGCCCTGCATCCCGATCGCCCGTAAACCGAGACCTTGCAGATGGGAACCGTTGGCCCCTTGCAAGTCGGCGCGATCGAGAATTGCCTGCTGGAGTTGGGCCCCGGTCAAGTCCCACTGGGGCAAACGCCAACCGCTCAGATCTGCACCGCGCAAGTCGGCAGGCCGATCGCCCTGTTGTGCCCGCCAATCGGCCCACTGTCGGGGCGATCGGGCCAAATACATAAGATCCGCTGCGTCTGCCACGATCGATTGCTACTCCTTTCGGGTCAGGAGCACCGGGGTGCGGCCATCGTTGCCGTCATCCCGATCGCGTCCAGAAACATGGGCGATCGCATCCTCAACCGCTGCCACCGCCGCCAAAATATCTCGCTCTTCGCCACCGAGGTACATCCGCCCAAAGCTGCCCACCGCCGTGATGTGCAGAATATTGATCAACGCGGCCTTTTCCGCCTCGTTGGCGGCCAGGGCCGCATAGGCCGCCGGTTCCACCTCAAAAACATAGAGGGTCTGCCCCGCCAGCAGCATGTTGCCACGGCTGGTGCGGTTAATTAATTGCGCCTGGTGAGGATCAATATTGCGGATGATTTGGCTGGAGATGACGCGGGGCTTGAGGCGATCGCTCTCCCGCACTCCCAAAGCCTGCAAAATGGCCCGGCCCGCTGTCAGGGTTTCCCCTTGGCGGCTGGAGTGAATTTCTAACAGGCCATATAACCGTTCCACAAACTGCACGCCGGGCCGCACGGAGGTGGCCTTGAGGGCCACATCGGTGATGCGGTTGATTTCAATCCCGGGCGATACTTCAATCCAAAGGGAACTGTCCCCGGGGAGCGGCAAGAAGCCGATCGCCACTGTGCCAATGTAGGCCGCATGTTGGGGTTGCAGGCGATCGAGATAAACGTAGCTTCGGAGTTCGATACCCAAGGAGGAGGCTGGCTTCCGCAGCGGGGGCAATGGCCGGAATCTGTGGGCAATCCACGGGCTTCATTGTGCCAAGGGGCCGGCCCCAACACAAGGCCGATCGCCCAAGGTGGGGGAACAGCGGGCGATCGGGCCAGAAAATTAGACTAGCCTGCACAATCCCTCGCCAAAGGGAAGATTTTGGGGGGAAAACTTCCGGGTAGAATGTCGATCTATGCCTGCGCAACCCCTGTCTCTTGCGCCGTTAGTTAATGCCCGTGTTATCGCGTTTTCGTACTGCTGCCAGCGCTGGCACTTTTTTGGTGACTGCCGAGGTGATGCCACCGAAGGGCAGCGACACTAGCCACATGTTGGCCATGGCCGAGCAGTTGCAACCTTGGGTTCATGCGGTGAACATCACCGACGGCAGCCGGGCCGTGTTGCGGATGTCTTCGTTGGCGGCCGCGAGCTTGCTGTTGCAACGGGGCATTGAACCCGTGTGGCAGGTGGCCTGTCGCGATCGAAACCGAATTGCCCTCCAAGCGGATTTGATGGGGGCCCATGCCCTGGGGATTCAGAACGTATTGGCCCTCACGGGTGACCCGGTGAAGGCCGGTGACTTTCCCGAAGCCCGCAGCGTCTTTGACTGGGAAGCGGTGCGCCTGTTGGAAGCGGTGAAGCGGCTCAACCAAGGGCAAGATGCGACCGATCGCCCCTTGGAAAATAGCGGAACGGATCTCTTTGTTGGAGCGGCGGTGGATCCCCAATGCAAGAGTTGGTCGGGGGTGCAGCGGCGTTTTCAGCGCAAATTAGCTGCCGGGGCCCAGTTTTTCCAAAGTCAATTAATTTCTGACTTCGATCGCTTGGATCAGTTCATGACCCAGGTGGCTGCCGGTTGCGGAAAGCCAATTTTGGCGGGGATCTTTCTGCTGAAATCAGCGAAAAATGCGGAATTTATCAACCGCAATGTGCCTGGCGTAGAAATTCCTCAGCATTTGATCGATCGCCTGGCTCGGGCCCAAGATCCCTTACGCGAGGGCATGGCGATCGCCGCTGAACAGGTGGCCATGGCCCGCCAAATTTGTCAGGGAGTCCATATGATGGCGGTGCGCCGCGAGGACTTAATTCCCGAAATTTTGCAGATGGCTGGTTTGGAACCCGTGACCCCGCCCGCCCAGCCGATCGACAGCAATGGCCAGTCCAATGGTGATGCCCATAGTCATCCCAACAACCATTCAGGCAGCCCCTTAGGCAGCCAGTCAGGCAGCCAGACCACCGATCAGACCACCGATCAAACCACCGGCCAAGCCACCGCCAATAGTTCATCCCCTTCCTTGACCTCTACCTCCTTTTTGCATCCATGAGCACCCCTGATGATTGGCTTGAAGTGGGCAAAATTGTTGCCCCCCAAGGTCTGCGGGGGGAACTGCGGATCTATCCCGACTCCGATTTTCCAGAACGATTTATGGAGCCGGGCCAGCGCTGGTTGTTGCCGCCGGGGGCCAAGCTGGGGCGGGACGAACCCCAACCGGTGCGCCTGCTGAGCGGTCGATATCTGAATAAGCAAAACCTGTATGTGGTGCGGTTTGCGGAAGTGGTCGATCGCACCAGTGCCGAAAACCTCCGGGGAGCCAAGTTGCTAGTTTCGGCCCACAGCCGCCCTCCCTTGGAAGCGGGGGAATATCACCTGATGGACTTGATGGGCATGGAGGTGTTTGATCAGGTGCAACAGGTTGCGATCGGGCAAGTGGTGGGCCTGGCGACCGCTGCTCAGGATTTGTTGCAAGTGCAACTCACGGACTCGGAACAGGTGATTTTGATTCCCTTTGTGGATGAAATTGTCCCGATCGTTGATCTAACCACCAAGCGTCTGGAAATTGTGCCCCCCGCTGGTCTTTTGGATTTGTAATTCCAGCGGATAAATTCAACCCAAAATCTGCCCGAAATCTGCGGGCGATCGGCTGTTACAGTCTTTACCTAAAACAATTGGCACGCCATAGCACAGATGCTGTGAAGCAATGATTCGGTGGGCAATGCCCACCCTACGGGTAACTGTGCTTAGTCAGCGAGGTAAGGGCTGTATGTCGGTAGTTATTTCGGTTGTTATTCCGGCTTTGATTAAACAGCTTCTGCCAGTTCCGGCGCGGACAATTGAGAAGTAACCGCCCAACCCGCGCGTCGAGGCAGCCGGATTTCAAAACCCGTTCCTTGACCCGGTGCAGACTGGCAACTGAGCCGACCATGGTGTTGTTCCACCACAATTTGGTAGGCGATCGACAGGCCTAAACCAGTGCCCTGACCGATCGGCTTGGTGGTGAAAAAGGGGTCAAAAATGCGTGATCGCACCTCTGGGTTAATGCCCGTGCCGTTATCGGTAATTTTAACCACCACCTCATGGTCTTCCACGACCGTTTGAATGGTGATCTTGGGAACGAGTTTCGTGGAACTTTCCCCACCAGCAACACCATAGGCTAACGGCTGAAACTGGCTTTCCAGGGCATCGATCGCGTTGCTGAGTAAGTTCATAAAAACCTGGTTCACTTGCCCGGGATAGCATTCCACCAGCGGCAAATCACCATATTGGCGATCGATTTGAATCTCCAAGCCCTTCAACGAGGGTAAGAGTCGATGCTGCAAAATCAACAGCGTACTTTCCAAGCCCTCATGTAAATCCACCGCCTTCATTTCCGCTTCATCAACCCTTGAAAAATTACGCAGAGACAGTGCTAGCGATCGGATGCGATCGGTGCCGGTCTTCATCGAGGTAATCAGCTTGGGTAAGTCAGTCTGAATAAAATCCAGATCGAGTTGATCAAGAATTTCTTCTTGCAAGTGAGGCGATTCTTGGTGTGTTTTCAGCAGTTGAATGATCTTCACCAGCTCCGCAGCATATTCTTCGAGATAACGCATATTGCCATAGATAAAACTGACAGGATTATTCAATTCATGGGCAATTCCCGCTACTAATTGACCGAGGCTCGACATTTTTTCTGCCTGAATGAGTTGGAGTTGGGTTGATTGCAACTCTTGCAAGGTGGCTTGCAGGGTTTGTGCCTTTTCTTGTAAATGAACTTTGGATGTTCGGAGCTGGTCTTCCACCTGCTTGCGATTGGTAATGTCGGTGTGGGAACCGGCCATGCGGTAGGGTCGCCCTTGATAGTTCCGTTGCAAGGTTCCTCGGCACAACACCCAGCGATAGGAACCATCACGATGTCGCAGGCGATATTCCAACTCCCATTGGGTGCGATCGCTGGCAAAAAATTGGCTTAAGGCCTGAGTGAACCGATCACGATCGTCGGGATGCAAGCGATCAAACCATTGATCAACATGGGGCGGAATGTCTGCGGGTTGATAGCCCAACAAAGCCGCCCAGCGATCGGAAAATAGCGTCCGGCCCGTTTCTACCATCCAATCCCACAGACCATCGTGGGATCCCTTCACCGCCAGGGCAAAACTCGCTGTGGTGCGCCCAAAATCTCGATAGGGCGGCACTTGCAGCACCTGGAAACATTCATGCACTGACTGATAATTCAGGGGAATTGTCCAACCAGCGGCCCCAGCCGCTTGGGCTGCGGGCGCGTCAGTGGGCATCTGCAACAGCGCAATGGTCACCGCCTCCGAGATCGCCCGAGGAACCATGGGCAAAACAGCGAAGGGCCATTCCGGATAGAGCCGAGTGCTGAGGGCAAAGGGCAGCGCCGACGGCACAATCGCTGGAGGCGGCAGAATTTGAATCGTGTTTAAGTCCAGCGCCCCCGTTGCCGCGAGCTGTTCCAAAACATGGGTGCTGACGATCCCCACCTCTGCTTGACCCGATTGCACGGCGGCCACCACCCGATCGTGGCTCCCCAAAAACTCCAGCGCCGCAAAATCTCGATAGGGATCGATCGCCGCTTCGACCAATTCCCGCCACGCCATCCGCCAGCCCCCCAGGGAGGTTTCCGCCACCGCCGCCACCGATCGCCCCTTCAAATCTGACAACTGAGTCATGGGCAGGCGATCGCGCCGACTAAAAATTGCGCCGCCAAATTCTGTTGCCGGTTTTCCCAATTGCAGTGTTTTCAAAGTGGCAATTCGGTTCAGACCAAATTGTGTTTCAAACTCCACATACAGCCCCGGATTAACAATGGCAAACTGTACGGCTTGGCTGGCAATAGCTTGATGGATATCATCAAAGCTCAGGGGAACCATTGTAAATTGACGATCAGAAACAACGGCCGATAAATAATCAGCCGTTGGTTGCCACATGGACTCAGCAATCTTTAATCCTCGGTTGGCTAACACTCCAATTTTGAGTGCAGTGCCAAATTCAGATCCTTCACCATCCCATTCAGGATTTTGGTGACTTGCCTCTCCAAAATTAAATGACTTTGCAGAACTAAATTGAATCGCTTTCATTCTTCACGACGGTTGGATAACCCGCTGCTTTCCAAGCTAAAATTCCTCCCTTCAGATGCACCAACGGTAGATTGCGATCGCGCAAGAGTCGCTGACCTCCTTCAGCCGATCGTCTGCCGCTGCGGCAATATAACACCACTGTTTCTGATTCAGCACTCCAAGCTATCCCATTTAGTTGACTCAAGGGTTGTAAAACAGCACCAGCAATATGCTCTGCCTCAAATTCTTGAACTTCTCTCACATCAATTAAGGTAATTTTTTGAGTTTTCAACCATTGGTTGAGTGTCTCAGGTGTGATTTCTGAAACTGTTTGTTCCGAGATGATCTCTTGAATACTCATGATGTTTAGAATTGAAGATTGAGACTTGAGACTGGAGACTTGAGGTTTATTGCAATCGTTCGAGATCTTTCTAAAATGGGCTATTCAGAACGCCTAGAAAAATCAACCTAAACATCACAATGCTATTTGTGTTTTCACTGGCTGTGGTTTGACTGAATGCAATCAACAGAAACTAGGAATAATGGGTGAGGCGATTGAGCGATCGCAACCCGGTATCCAGCCCATAGCCGATCGCGCCGATGGTCAAAATCGCAGCCATCAATTCGCTATAGGCCAGGCGATCGCGCGTATCCAAAATGAAGTAGCCCAAGCCCGAGCTAACCCCTAACATTTCGGCGGGCACTAACACGATCCAAATCACGCCGACTGCCAGGCGCAGCCCTACGAAAAGGTGCGGCCCGATCGCGGGCAAAATGACCCGACCAATCACCTCCCAACGGGTTGCACAAAGGCTGCGGGCTAACAGCAACCATCGCCGATCGACGCTATGCACTCCCGCCGCCGCATTCAGCAACACGGGCCAAACCGCCGCCACGGTGAGCAGAAAGTACACGGGCGCATCTCCAATCCCAAAGGCCATCACAGCCAGTGGCATCCAAGACAGGGGCGACACCATCCGCACAAACTGAAACAGAACAGACGTGCCCTGCTCCAGGGGCCGCCACAGCCCCAGGGCAATGCCAACGGGAATCCCAATCAGGGCGGCAGCGGCTAAGCCAACCACGACCCGCCGCAAACTCGCGCCAATGTGGGGTTCCAAAGTGCCGTCACCCAGCAGCTTCAGGACGGTGGTGAGCGATTTTTCTGGTGAAAAGTCCCCCACGATCGCGCCGGGATGCAACAGCGGGGACGTGAGCACCCACCACAGCAACAGCCCCAGCAGCAGGCCAAGCAAGGGGCTACTCACGATCCCCAACACTCCGCGAAGTTGTCGAGCAACGCCCGATCGCCCTGCTTTTTGCCACATTCCAACCGCCATGGCTGCCCAATCCCTCCAATGCCTAATGCTTGTCTTGACGATGCTGGCTGAATGAGTGGGGCCAATGAGTGGAATCGCTGGCCACCCTTCCCCGAAATCGGCGTGAATCTAGATCGGCATGACTCGGCATGACTGTGATCTGTCGATCGGGAACTGACCCGGTGAAATTGACGTGGAATTGATGCTGAAGCGAGCTGGATCGGGTGATGCCCAAGGCTTCAGAGCGCGATCGTTTCCTTGCGGGTCAGGTTTTCGGGTAACCGGAAGGCAGCGGGGCCGCCCACCGCAGCCAGGGCCGCCTTCACCAAGGAGTCATCCACCAAGTCTTGGGCCACCCACTCGGGGTCAAGATCCTGTAAAAACTGGGTTTCTCCTTCCACTTGGGTTTCCTTGAGCAAGCGCACCAACTCAGCGGTGTAGGACGGAAAAGGATAGGGTTGAAAATCAATTCGATCGATCTGCCAATCGGGATGGGCGATCGCCCCTTGGGCTTGATAAACGGCTGGGTCGTAGGCCGTTAGGGCCCGAATCAGGGCCGCTTTCGGATGAGGCGTATATTTGCCCCCCTCCTTCGACAAAATTTCAGCCACACCTGCGCGGTTTTCGCCGCTCCAATGCTGGGCCTTGACGATCGCCTGCACCACCCGCTGCGCCCAATCGGGATGCTGGGTGAGGTCGTCTTCATGCATCAGCACCACACAGCAGGCGTGATCCTTCCACACATCGCCGGTAAAGCGCAGAATTTTTCCTGTTTTGAGGTTTTCTGCCGCCGCGTTGAAAGGTTCCGCCACGATGTAGCCCGCGATCGCTTGGTTGGCGAGGGCCGAAACCATATCCGGTGGCGGCAGCACGATTAAATTCACCTCGTTGGCGGCCACCTTGGCCTCTTTGGGCCGCCGCACCACCTTCAATCCTGCTTTCTTCAGCAGTTGCTGGAGCACCACGTTGTGGATTGAATACCAAAAGGGCACAGCCACCTTGCGACCGCCCAGGTCTTCCAGGCGATTAATTTCCGGCAAGACGGTCAGGGCTGAACCATTGGTGTGATTCCAGGCCACAATCTTGGCCGGAAACTTGCGGCCATAGCGCAACCACAAGGTGGCGGGCATCAGGATATGGATGACATTCACCTGTCTGGCCAAAAACGCTTCGACCACCTGCGGCCAAGAACGAAAGAGGGTTGGTTTTTCGGCCGTTAGTCCCTCCGCTTGGTATAGCTCGCGGGCATGGGCCACCAACAGGGGAGCCGCATCGGTGATCGGCAGGTAGCCAATTTTGACCGGGGGTTGGGCCGTGGGTGTCGCCGGGGCTGAAGCAGCGGGGCTAGATTGAGCGGGGCCTTGGGTTGGCTGGCAGCCCCCGACGGCCAGGGTTGCCCCCAGGGAGGCTGAGAATAGTCCTGTGAGTTGCAGGAAATCTCGCCGACTGAGGCCGCAGCAGTCGCAACCCAGGCCGGCAGTGGGGCCGCTGGCAAAGGGGGGCGCAATCCAATGGGGGGTGGCACGGCTCGATCGAGCGCGGGCTTGGCGATCGCTGGTCATGGTTGGACACCTCCCGCGATCGAGGGCAGAACAACGGGGTCAATCACGGTCAACAACTCCTCTAAAATTTCGCGACGCAGGGCCCCTTGGGCGGCGGGGTCTCGCAGGGCGCGATCGTTCGGATCTGTGGGGGGCGATCGCAAAATCCACTGGCGACGAATCCGCCCGGGATTGCGATCCATCAACACCACCCGATCGCCCAGGGCCAAAGCCTCATCAATGTCGTGGGTGACCATGAGCACGGCCGCTGGGTAGCGGGCGATCGCCTGAAGCAGCAACGCTTGCATCGATCGGCGCGTAATCGCATCCAGGGCACTGAACGGTTCATCCAACAGCAGCAGTTCCGGTTGCCGTACCAGGGCCCGTGCCAGGGCCACCCGCTGCGCCATCCCGCCCGAGAGTTGGTGAGGATAGGCCCGTTCCACGCCCCCTAAGCCAACGCTGGCCAAGGCTTCGGCCGCACGCGATCGGGCAACTGCTTTGGCAATGGTGGGCATTCGCCGCAACTTCAATCCCCAGGTGATGTTTTGGGTCACCGTTAACCAGGGCAGCAAGGCCGGCCCCTGAAACACCATCCCCACCGAGGGTTGTGGCTCTTGGATAGGTTGACCCTTCAGCCGCACTTCTCCGGCTGTGGCCCGTTGCAAACCGGCGATGGCCAACAGCAAAGAAGACTTGCCGCAACCGCTGGGGCCCAGCAGGCAAACCAACTCCCGAGGGTGAAGGTCGAGGTTAATTTGCGCGAAGGCCAAGACCCGATCGCGTCCTGCGGAGTAGTGATGGGTTAGCCCCCGCACGGTCAGTAATGGGCGATCCGTTCGATCTGTTTGATCCGTTTCCCGATCGGCCGCAGCGTTCCCGACACCGGGTTGAGGGGCGACTGATGGGGGCGATCGAAGAGTTGAGGTTTTGAGGTGATCGGGCGGCTTTGGGGTAGGGATGTCTGAGACCGTGGATGAGCGATCGGGTAACTCCCCGGACTCCCACAGATCCGGCGATCGGCCCACGGTCACCGGCAGCAACTCACTCATCGCCTGACCTCCGATCGGGAGGGCGATCGACTCGCGGCGGTTTTGGCGATCGACGGTGGAATGGCCCCCGTAGCCAGACCGGGGGCCGTGGTCAGGGCTGTGCGGGAGGGGTTGTGGATCGCGGGGCTAATGGTTGACTCGATTTCCGGGTCGCTCACGATGGCGGGCGTGACGCGGGCCAACTCCGTTTCCAGTTGCACCAAGCTGGGGGTGAGCACCGGTAAAAACGCTACTTCCCGCCAGCGCCGGGCCGTTGCATGGTCGTTGAGATAGGCCCCGCCCCCCTGTGCTTCCAACTCCAGCGTGATGGCATCCACGGCCAGGCGGGTTAAGGCAATGCGGACTTCAAACAGATGCCGCGTTTCAGCAAAGGAAAACTCGGAGAGCGCCGCCAATTGCCGCAGTTGCGTGGCCAGCTCGTCGTAGCGGTGATCAAGCTGCTGCAAGGCTCCCCGCAATACCTGCGATCGGGTTTGGAGCGTGTTGCGAATGGCCCGCCGAGCCGATCGAGCCTTGCCCAAACTCAAACCGCACTGCAACAGCAAGAATGCCGGCCGAATGGTTGGCAGAAACTGCCTTGCTCGATCGCTCAAAACCCAAGTGCGATCGACCTCCACCCCTTCCAGGGTTAAGGCCGCCGTGTTGGAACCACGCAGCCCCAACAAATCCAAATCCGCACTACGCGACAGGCCCGGGGTATTCGCCGGAATCACCGCCACGATCGCCTCCCCCTCAGGGGTTTCCGCCGCCACCGCCACCAAAAACTCACCCGGCACTAAATTAGAAGCCCAGGGCAAATGGCCATCCAAGCGTAACCGTTGCCCCTGCCAACGGGCTTGTACCCGCAAGGCCTCAATGCCTGCCAAGTGCTTCATGGCGTTCGATAAACCCGTCGCGCCGAAGCGATCGGCCCGTACCACCTGGGGCAGGAGGGTTTGGCGCAACTTGTCGTTATCACTGGCCACCAAATATTCCGCAAAGGCTCGCTGGCACCAAAACACAAAGGCGCTGGTTAAGCAGTCCTCCGCCGTTTGGGCGATCGCCTCGATGGCATCCAAGCGCGTGCCCCCCGTCCCGCCTTGGCGCTCAGGAATGCCCAGCCCAAGCCAACCAACCGATGCCAACAACCGCAACGAGTTCCGACTGTCTCGGTAACCCTCGCCATCATTCACTGCTTGGGCTTGCTCTGCCAGCAAAGCCCGAATCGCCTGTGGATCGACAACACCAGTTTTCACATCTATTGCCTACAGAATGATTGCCTACAAAATTACCGACCTAAATCGACCCTAAATTGGTCATTTTTCTGGGCATTAACCTGAGTCTTAAACCTGAGTCTTAGTCCAGCGTTTCCAGACTGGTGAGCCGATCGATGGGCGCACCCACCACCTCGCGGGCTTGCTTCACCGTTGCCTCATCGGGACTGTCATAAAAACAGAGACACTTACTCAAGTCTTCGCAAACATAGGTTCGCTCAAAGGAAACTGCCGGTACTTGAGCATAAAGAGGGGATTTTTCAGCCTTGCGTTGCAAATACTTTTCCATCGTTAGCCCCGCTGGCAAATCCCATTCCACCAGGTAATTAGCTTTGTCCTTCTGGTTTTTAACGGCAGCTAAGTCTTGCCCCACCAAGCGCACAGGTTTAACCAGCTCGATCGTCAGGCTACTATTCAAAAAAGCCGCACGCACTGATACTTCATCCTGGGCATCAAGGATGGCAAAAAGCCGAAAAAGATCCTTGCCAATTTGGGCCTCAATCAATTCCGAATCGGTTGCGAGGGCCGCTTTTGATACTTGATCCAAAGCGGTACGAATTTCATCCCCATGCCGGTTCAATATGGATGCTTCAACCAAAAATAGTGTCATTTTTATCTCTCCTGGTTCTTCGGTTTTGGGCAATGATTGGCAGAAAATTCAGGCTAGTCCATTCATACAGCCTTTACCGAGAACGATTGGTGCGTCAAACCGCAGGTGCTATGAAGCGGTTAGGAGGTGGGCATTGCCCACCCTACAGGTTTGAGCTAGGTACAGGCTGTAATTTTGAATCAAGTGAATTTTGAATCAAAGGGATTGGTCAATCAGTACCGGATCAATACCAGATCAATGCTGATCAACGGGTTAAAGATTGACCAATTTTGACAACCGACCCCAAGAATCAAAATCCTGGCCTGAATTTTCAGTCAGCTTTGGGTCAATGCCTAGGCGCGATCGGGGCCAGTTTCCACCGGTAAATCAGTGGTGCTGTACTCAGTCCAAGACCCTTCATAAATGCGCACATTGGGATAGCCCAAAAGATGCTTCAGCACCACATATTGCAAAGTGGCTTCCCGTCCAGTGCTGCAAGAAACAATGATTTGTTTGTCGGGGGTGATGTTACGGCTGGCCAGAATCTGCCGAATTTCATCCAAGGACTTCAGCTTGTGGGGATTTTTGAGCGCTTCTTGGGAATTGTTGGCTTCGGTAAAGGTTGGCCAAGGAATATTTCTCGCACCGGGAATGTGACCGTTTCGCACCCAAAGGGGCTTTTCACCGCTGAATAATTCCGGAGGGCGAGGGTCAATAAAAACCACATTGGGCTGGCCAATTAATTTCCGCACATCGGCCAGGGTGACGCGAACGGAGGGATCGTCTTTGAGTTGGAATGTTTGCCGATCGTACCGGGGATATTCCTTTGTGACGGTTTGGCCCGAGGTCTGATAACCGGCAAAGCCACCATCCACGATCGCAATGTCTTTGACTCCCGATCGCTCCAACAGGTAGGCCACCATGGTTGCGCCTAACACGTCATTGCCGTTGGAATAAACGGCGACCTTTTGGCGATTGTTAACCCCAGCTTTGCCAAAGAGCGATGCGATTTTTTCGTTGTCCCAATATTGCACCGGCAAAAAGCCATCGGGGCCGCGAAAGGCTAAATCTGCAATATGCACAGCGCCGGGAACATGGCCCCCGATGTAGTCCAGGGGCGAGTTGCGCACATCCAAAACGCGCAAGTTGGTATCACTCAAATGTTGGCTGAGCCACTGGGGTGACACAAATTCAATTTTTGCCTTGGGAGCGTTGGCGACGGCGGGTAAGGCCCAAGTGGGCAACAGCACCACAAGGGCGATCGCCAACATGCCCCACAGCCAGGTTGTGAAGTGCCAACGCCGGAACGCTCGTTTTGTCCAACGATCGCTGCCATTGATCCTGCCCATTTGTCGAAACCCTCATTTGCCCTTGAACTGCTTGGATCTATAAAGATCGGTTTTCCGATCGGATTACCGTTTAATGCAGTGCATGGTATCACTCCTGTTCCAAAAAGTCCACTTTCCCGATCGGGTTACCGATGATTATCAAGAAACGATCGGGGCAAGCGCTCCTGGGGGGAATTGTCCGGTTGGCTGAATCCTTGGCGGGCAAAGAGGGGAAAGTTAGGCTAGGCGATAATGGCCCCAGCCGATCGCCCTGTGGATTGGCTCCCGACCTGGGCCCGATGGCTGGCCAGGTCGATCGCTCGTCGCTCATTGGTTTTTCATCGTGACCTCAGAACAACACCCCCGTCCCCAAACCCCAACGACGATCGCGGTTTTTTATCCGTTTTTTGCGGGTGGGGGAGCGGAAGCCGTGACCCTGTGGATGTTGAATGCGTTGCAGGCGGACTATGACCTGACGTTATTTACACTGACCCCGATCGACCTCAATCGGTTAAACCAGCTCTATGGAACCCAACTTTCTGATCGGGTCAAGGTGCGCTATTGCATCCCGGCTCCCTTCAAGAATCTGGTGGAATTTCTAATCGCCAATAGTCAATTTTTTCGCAAGTTTTTTTGCCACTTTTGCATCCGATTTTTCAAGAAATTTAGTCGGCAATATAACTTGGCAGTTTCTGGCTATAACGCGATTGATTTGGGTTGTGATGGGGTGCAATATGTCCATTGGGTGGGTGTCTTAGAAAATCGAAATTTCTATTGGGTTTCGCAGTTTTCGGAAGCCAGAATGCGGCGCAATTGGTCGATCGCCAATTCACGAATGGTGGCTACGGTGACCCAGGAGCGTTACGGTGGCCAACCGCTGGTGGTTTATCCGCCCGTGGCTGTGGATGCGCCGACGGTGGCTTGGCCCGATCGCGAAGAAGCTTTTATCTGTAGTGGGCGCTTGACCAAAGCCAAGGAACCGCATCGGGTGCTGGAAATTTTGAAGCGGGTGCGCGATCAGGGTTTTCCGATCAAGCTCTATTTCACGGGCGGCGGTGGCGGGGTTTATGGTCAAAAATATCGGCAGTTTTTACAACAAAAAATTGATGAAAATGCTGATTGGGTGACCCTTTACGAAAACTTGAGCTATGCCGATTATGTGAATGTGCTGTCCCGTTGTCGCTATGGACTCCACTGGAAAAAGGAACCCTTTGGCATCTCGATCGCGGAAATGGTGAAGGTGGGAACTATTCCCTTTGTGCGCGATCGGGGAGGTGGTCAGGTGGAAATTGTTGGAGAACAGAACAAGGAATTGATGTTCGCCAATGACGAGGAAGCGGTGGCTAGAATTGTGGCGCTGCTGTCCTCTTCGGAGCTGCAAAATCGAATGCGATCGGCCCTTGAAAAACAGGCTCAACTGTTTTCAACGGAGCAGTTTTCCCAGGATATTCGGCAAGCCATTGAAACCTATTTGAAGCGGCGCTCTTGATCGATATTTGATCGATTTTGATCGATACCTGAAAGGGTGTCTGAAAAGTCGCGATCGCCTGGGCCGGCTGAATCAACATAGGTTGCCGAAAGCCTTGACCAGTTGCCAAGCCTTTCGACCTGGTAGGCGACACGCCTTAAGCTAGGAGAGCGCTAGGCGAGTGGGGTTAATCAACGGTCCATGCTGCTGTCATTGCGGATTGAAAACTTTGCGCTGGTGGATGCGCTGGAAGTGACCCTTGGGCCCGGGCTGAATGTGCTGACGGGAGAAACGGGCGCGGGCAAGTCGATTATTCTCGACGCGATCGAGGCGGTGTTGGGCGGGCGCATCACGGCCCGATCGATCCGCACCGGCTGCGATCGGGCAGAAATTGAGGCGACCTTTGCCATTGATCGATCGCTGCGGGCCTGGCTGGAAGCGAGGCAATGGGACATGACGGGCGATCGGCTGGTTTGCAGCGTGGAAATTGTCAGCAGTCCCGGCAATGGCGACGGGGGCAAAGGCGGCCGCAGCACGGTGCGCAGCCGGTTTCGCTGCAACGGGCAACCCATCCCAAAAACCCGCATGGCCATCCTGCGTGATCGACTGGTGACCATTGCCGCCCAAGGACAAACGGTGCAATTGCTGCAAGCAGAATCCCAGCGGGATTGGCTGGATGAGTTTGGCGGCGCACCGATTTTGAAGCAGCGATCGGCCGTGGCCAAGGCCTATGACCGGGCCCAGGAATTGTGGTTGCAACTGAGCAGCCGCCGACAACAGGAAGCCCAGCGACAACAACAACTCGATCTCTATCAATTCCAGTTGCAGGAGCTGATGGCGGCGGCCCTCACGGAAGCGCAGGAACTGGCTGACCTGGAGCAGGAGCGCGATCGCCTGACCCATGTGGTGGATTTGCAACAGCAGAGCTACCAGGCCTATGAGTTGCTCTATGCCGGGGCCGACGATGCGGCTTCCTGTGCGGAACTGTTGGGCAAAGCGGAAGCCCTATTGGAGCGATCGGCCCGGTTCGATCGACAGGTGGAAGCCATTTTGGAGATGGTGACCAGCGCCCTCACCCAAGTCACGGAGGCGGGGCTGCAAATCAACGCCTACGGAGCCAGCCTGGAAAGCGATCCCGATCGGCTGGAGTGGGTGGAGGGGCGAATCATGCAACTCAAGGCCCTTTGCCGGAAATATAACCTCGACCTGGGTGCGCTGATTGCGCGGCGCGATGAGCTGGAACAGTGGGTGGCGGAGTTGACGGACGGGGGGCAATCCCTGGAGGCCTTGGAGCACCAATACCAAGCGGCCTATCAAGCCCTCGAAGCCGAGTGCGATCGCCTGCATCAACTGCGTCGCCGGGCCGCGCGGGATTTGGAAACGCAACTGGTGGCGGAATTAGTCCCCCTGGCCATGGAGCGGGTGCAGTTTGCTGTGGAGTTTGGGCGGGTTCCCCCTTCGTCGGCCGGGTTCGATCGAATTACCTACACCTTCAGCCCTAACCCCGGAGAACCCTTGCAACCCTTGAGCGAAACGGCTTCCGGTGGGGAAATGAGCCGCTTTTTGCTGGCGTTTGAAGCCTGTTTTTCCCAGGTGAGCCAGGTACAAACGGCGATTTTTGATGAAATTGATGCGGGGGTTTCCGGGCGGGTGGCCCAGGCGATCGCCCAAAAGCTCCATCACCTCAGCCAAGATCACCAAGTTCTGTGCGTGACGCACCAGCCGATTGTGGCGGCCATGGCTGATCACCACTTCCGCGTGGCCAAAGTGACGATCAGCACCCCCCTGGCCGAATCGATCACTGACCAAAATGATGCAGAAGGAATCCGAACCGTGGTGCGCCTCAGCGCTTTGGGATCAGAACATCGCCGGTTGGAGCTGGCCCAACTGGCCGGGGGCCTCGACGGCCCAGCGGGTTCCACGGAAACCCTGGCGGCGGCCAATGCCTTTGCCGATTCCCTGCTCGATCGAGCCGCCCGGTTGCGCCAGGGCGATCGACCCCCACGGGCCCCGCGCCGCCTCCCTCGAAAAACGTCGTAAAATCAACGACAATCTCGACTCCTGAATCCCTCTATGGTCAGAGTAGCGATCAACCCGTCATCCCAAAATGGCTTTTCAACGCTGGATCGCCCATTCTGGATCGCCCGTTTTGTTTGATCGCCTCTTGGACTCCCACAACCACGGCTTCATTCATGGCCCCGGGCCTAAGCCACCGAAGTTGCCCCCTGAGGAAAATAGAATAAACAGACTACACTAGGGCGTAAAAACAATGCTTCGGATTGCATCCCTGAAGCGATCGCCCTAGATCCGTGGACTCAGAAACGCCACGATCCACGCCAATTCTCAGGTTCGGGCAATGGTCTTCAAAACCAATTGCGAACCGGTTAATCACTGGTGACTCATCCAGTAGGGCGATCGATCATCAGCCGCTCCCGACAGTTGTTTCAGTTCCGTGATTGTTTGAGGTTTCTTCGCACCCATAATCTCCACCCACCGCTGACCCATTTCCCCGCGCACCCTATTTGCACCCCATTCAAGTTACTTCCCTGCTGATTCTGCTTCGATCGCACCTTGACCCGCAGCGATAATCTCCCGAGCATCTATGGCCCCCTCGTCGCCTAAGCAACCGATCGCCCAAGCCACCATTCTCGAAGCCACCGTCGTGGATGTCGTCGCCACGGACTCCCGCGCTACCGAGGTTGTGACGGATAACACCGCTGCCACCCACGAGGCCAGCCGGCCCCCAGCCAATCCGCGCCCCTCCAGCAGCGGCGGCGGTGGGTTAGTGGTCTCGCGCCAAGGCGGGTTTAAGGCGTTCCTCGCACCCCTGAAGCGCGACACCTTTAAACAGGTGGTCACCGACGTGGAGGACAAGCTCCGGGTCGTGAACCAAACCCTCTCCATGTTGGACGTGCTCAACGACAACCAAGGGGGGTTTGAAACGGTTCTGGAGGAAATGCTCGAATCGATCAGCCTGAAAACCGGGGAACTGCTCAACGCCGATCGCACCACCATCTACCTGTTAGACGAAGAGCGGGGGGAACTGTGGTCGAAGGTGGCCAAGGGCGCACCCGAAATTCGGATTCCTTCCACCGTCGGGATTGCCGGAGAAGTGGCCACCTCCCGCAAAGTCATCAACATTCCCTACGACTTCTACAACGATCCCCGATCGGCCGCCGCCAAAAAGTTTGATCAGCAAAACCATTACCGCACCTACACCATGCTGGTAATGCCCCTGCTCAACGAGTTTGAAGAACTCGTGGCCGTGGTGCAACTGATCAACAAACTGAAGCCCGGCGTGGATCCGAGCACGGGACTGGCGGACAAAATCGATCTCGAAGGCTTCACCGGCCACGATGAGCAGGTGTTTCGGGAGTTTGCTCCCTCCATCCGTCTAATTTTGGAGTCGTCGCGGGCGTTCTACGCGGCCATCAAACGTCAGCGGGCGGCCAATGCGCTGATGAAGGCCACGGAAGGCCTGAGCAAGAGCAGCTTGGACTTGGAAGAAACCCTGGCCAATGTGATGGATCAGGCCAAGGAACTGATGCAGGCCGATCGCAGCACCCTTTGGCTCTACGACGAAAATAAAAATCAGCTCTGGACCAAAATTCCGATCAACGGTCGGCCTACGGAAATTCGGATTGATGCGGCCAGCACGGCCTTCGCCGCCCAAGTGGCCCAGTCTGGTCAGCCCCTGCGGATTGACTTTGACCTGTACGATCGCCCCGATTCCGAAACCTCCAAACAAACCGACCAGCGCAGCGGCTACCGCACTTGCAGCATGTTGTGTATGCCGGTGTTCAATGCCGATCGGCACTTGATCGGCGTGACCCAGCTCATTAACAAAAAGCGCCAAGGCGAATTTCCCGCCTACGATCCCGCCGATTGGCCCGCTGCCCCCGAATGCTGGAAAGCCAGCTTTGACAGCAGCGACCAAGAATTCATGGAAGCCTTCAACATCCAAGCGGGGGTGGCGCTGCAAAATGCCAAATTGTTTGCGGAAATTAAACAGCAGGAGCAAATGCAGAAGGACATTCTGCGATCGCTCTCCGATGGGGTGATTTCCACCGACAAAAACGGCAAAATCCTGGCCGCCAACGACAGCGCCAAAAAGCTGCTGGGTCTGGAGTCCGATGACGAACTGGAAGGGCTTTCGGTCACGGATGTGGTGCGCCTGAAGGCCAAGGCCGATCGGGAAGGGGGCGACAAGTTTAACCAGTGGGTGCAAGCGGCCCTTTCCGCCAGCGAGGAAAAAGCCCGCCGGCAATATTACCCCGACCAAACCTTGATGCCTTCGACCCTGATCGAAGT
>NZ_LIRO01000016.1:0-2527 GCF_002742025.1 Limnothrix sp. PR1529 | reverse complement strand
TGCACGAACCCGCTTCGCGGGAGTGTCGCTGGCGGCGAGGGTGATGTAGAACGACAGGCGTAGCGCCTGATCCGAGAGAGGCAGACGATTGTGGCTCCTTCAACCAAGGAGTCGAACGATGAACGAGATTATTCCGATTGGGCCGGTCAGCCCGCTTCGCCAGCGGCTGATCGAGGATATGTCACTGCGCCGGTTCGGGCCGGAGACGCAACGCAACTACCAGCGCGATGTGGGACGGTTCGCGACCTGGCTGGGGCGCTCGCCGCATACCGCGACCGCCGAGGATGTCCGCCGGTTCCAGATTGAGCAACGGGAAGCCGGGGTGCCGGCGCCGACCATGAACAGCATCGTGGCGGCGCTGCGGTTCCTCTTCACCCACACCCTCGACCGGCCCGATCTTGCACGCAAGCTGGTCCGCACCGCGCACGCTCGCAAGATCCCGGTGGTGCTGACCCAGAGCGAGGTGAAGCGCCTGCTCGATGCGACCACCAGCCTCAAGCATCAGGCCGCATTGTCGGTCGCCTATGGTGCGGGTCTGCGCGTCGGCGAGGTCGCGGCGCTCAAGGTGCGCGATATCGACAGCAAGCGCATGCTGCTCAGGATCGAGCGTGGCAAAGGCGGGCGATACCGCAATGCCATGCTGCCAGAGGGCTTGCTCGTGCTGCTGCGTGACTGGTGGCGCGCGGGGCGTCAGCAGGGTGTGCTCCACGCTGATGGCTGGCTCTTCCCGGGACGAGGCGCCATGCTGCCGATCAGCACACGCCAGCTCCACCGTGTCGTCGTCGAAGCTGCCGAGGCAGCCGACATCGCCAAGCGGGTAGGACCGCACACGCTGCGTCACAGTTTTGCTACGCACCTCCTCGAGGACGGGGTCGATATCCGCGTCATTCAGGCGCTGCTCGGTCATGCCAAGCTGAACACCACCGCCTTTTACACGCAAGTGGCAACCAAGACGGTGCGCGCCGTGGTCAGCCCGCTTGACCGGCTCGCACTGGCGGCACCGGACAAGGAGGCGCCGAGCGGCTGAGGACCGGTGCGCGCCGCACTCGAGGTCGCCGACGTTTTCTGCGCTGCCGGGCCAGCCTATCGGCTCGCCCATGCCGGGCACCTGAGCCTGCATCAGCTCAAGGTCATGTCGGCGATCGAGCACTGCCGCACCGCCGCGCTGGGCGGGCATGTCGAGGCCTGCACCGACTGCGGACATTGGCGGATCGCCTACAACTCCTGCCGCAACCGCCATTGCCCCAAGTGCCAGGGCACCGCCGCGCGCACCTGGCTCGCCTCGCGCGAGGCCGACCTGCTGCCGGTGGGATACTTCCATGTCGTCTTCACGCTGCCTGCCGAGATCGCGGATATCGCGTTCCACAACAAGGCGCTGCTCTACGACCTGCTGTTCAAGACTGCGTCCGAGACCACGCTCACCATCGCCGCCGACCCGAAGCATCTCGGTGCCCGCATCGGCATCACCGCCGTGCTCCACACCTGGGGCTCGGCCATGACCCACCACCCGCATATCCACATGATCGTGCCGGGCGGCGGTATCGCGCCGGATGGGGAGCGATGGATATCATCCCGCCCGGCCTTCCTCCTGCCGGTGCGCGTGCTGGGCGCCTTGTTCCGCCGCCTGTTCCTCACTCGGCTGCTGGCGCTTTACGATGCCGGCAAGCTCGCCTTCTTCGGTCGGCTCGCTCATCTCGCCGATCGTCGCGCATTCCTGCGCCACCTCGCGCCGGTGCGCAAAAAGCGCTGGGTGGTCTACGCCAAGCCGCCCTTCGCCGGTCCCGAGGCCGTGCTCGCCTATCTCTCGCGCTACACCCACCGGGTCGCCATCTCGAACAGTCGCCTCCTGCGGCTCGACGAGCATGGGGTCACGTTCCGCTACAAGGACTATCGCCGTTCTACGCCAGACCGGCAGCAGGTCATGACGCTCAGCGCCGACGAGTTCATCCGCCGCTTCCTGCTGCACTGCCTGCCACGCGGGTTCCACCGCATCCGCCACTATGGCCTGCTCGCCAGCGGCACCCGCAAGGCCCACCTCGAGCGCGCCCGCCGCCTGCTCGCCCTCGCGCCGCCCACCGCGGTCGAGCCACCCACCGAGCCCCCCGATCCGCGCCCGCCATGCCCTTGCTGCGGCGGGACCATGATCATCATCGAGACCATCGAACGCCGCTATCTGCCGCGCGGCCCGCCATGTCCGATCGCACCATCCGGGAACCTTGCGTCGTGACCCGGCACGGCCCCACACCGCCAGACCTCACCGCAACCGCGCTCCCGGGGATGAGGATGTCTGCATATCATCCGCCCAGGAGCAGTCGTCCCATCGCCAAAATCGGACGGACGAGCTCCCCACAGCCGCCCTGTCACTCCAAAATCGGACGGGCTGCTCTCAAACCCGTCCGCTTATCGACACCGTCTGCAGACGCCCAGATCGGCCGTAAATCGAAATCCCCATAGCTCACCGCATGCGGCCCGCGGGTTCGGGCACCGTCGACTTTCCGACGCCTATCGGCGTCCGAAACTCTAAACG
>NZ_LIRO01000061.1:0-34403 GCF_002742025.1 Limnothrix sp. PR1529 | reverse complement strand
CATTAATCTGATTCACTACCCGATTCTTTTTGCCGACATTGTAGGATTTACTTCCTTGGCGGCGCAACTAGAGCCTTTAGAATTAATTAATTGCTTAAATCAAGTTTTTTCCACCTTTGATCGGCTTGCGGAAAAGCACCATCTCGAAAAAATTAAGACCATTGGGGATGCTTACATGGTAGTGGGGGGCGTGCCGGTTCCCCAGGCAAACCATGCGGAATCCGTGGCGGATATGGCCTTGGAAATGCGATCGAGCATGGCCCATGCACTGGGGCCCTTGGGTGAACGGTTGGAAATCCGAATTGGCATCAACACAGGCCCAGTGATTGCCGGTGTGATTGGCACGAAGAAGTTCATCTACGATCTATGGGGCGATGCGGTTAATATTGCTTCGCGGATGGAGTCCCATGGGGTTCCTGGTTCGATTCAAGTCACCGATTCCACCTATGAACGGCTGAAGGATCGCTATCACTTTGAAGAACGGGGTTCAATTCACATCAAAGGTCGTGGTGAAATGAATACCTATTGGCTGCTGGACAAGCGATCAACCCTTTAGCCCTTCTTCAGCCCTTTTGATTTCTGGGGCAGTACTTTGGGGTTAGGTTTCGGATCTGATTTTTTGAGGTGCATTGCTGAGGTTCCGGACTGAGATTTTCCAGGTGGAAATTTTCCAGACCGGAATTATTAGAGGCTGCTGGAAAAGTATTGCTCAGGACTTGATCAGCAATTGCCCAGCTCCAATGGTTGTGGGAGCAAGGGGCTTGATCCTCTGGTTTCCGTCGATCGCTGGGGCCAGTTCTGGGTATCAATTTTGGCTTTTCAGACATTCTCTGATTCGGTTGAGATTCCTCGTTGACGTTTTTGGGCTAAAGGCAATGACCGATCGATTGGGACTGGCGGTATTTGGGGCGGGCCGGTGGGGAACACACCTCATTCGCAATTTTTTGGAGCATCCCCGATCGCACCTGAAGGCCGTGGTGGAAACCAATCCAGACCTGCTAGCCGCCGTGGGCGATCGATTTGCCAGCTATCCCGGTTGGGCCGAGGTGCAACGGGTCAGCGATCGCCGATCGATCTGGGGCAATCCGGATATTGGGGCGGTGGTGATTGCCACGCCGGCCGCCAGCCATTTTGAACTGGTGCGATCGGCACTGTTGGCGGGCAAGCATGTGCTGGTGGAAAAGCCCCTAACCCTGGATGTGGCTGAGTGCGAGGATTTATGTACCTTGGCGCAACGGGTCGATCGTCGGCTGATGGTTGACCATACCTATCTTTTTCATCCGGCGGTGGAAGCGGGGGCCAAAGCCCTGCAATCGGGCGCGATCGGCGATCGGCGCTATGGCTATGCGGCTCGCACCCATCTGGGCCCCGTGCGCCAGGATGTGGATGCGTTGTGGGACTTGGCCATTCACGACATTGCCATCTTTAACCATTGGCTTCAGTCAACCCCGATCGCCCTGCAAGCCAAGGGGCAAACCTGGTTACAACGGGGGCGCGGAGCCGGGCTTGAGGTGACCGATCGCCCCAGTCCTGCGGCGGGCTTGGCGGATTTGGTTTGGCTTACCCTTTACTACCCTGAGCAGTTCACCGCCACGATCCATCTGGCTTGGCACAATCCCGATCGGGCCCGGCGCTTGGCCCTGGTCGGAACCCGAGGCACATTGGTTTTTGATGAAATGAACGCCCGATCGCCCCTGACCCTGTGGGCGGGATCCCTGGAACAATCTGGCAGCCAATGGCTTCCTTGCAACCAATCGGAGCAGTTGATCGAGTTGGCGAGCGGTGAACCCCTTGGGCAGGTTTGCGATCAATTCCTGGCCGGCGTTTTGGATGGCGCACCGCTCGATCGCTCCGATGGTTCCATCGGCACGGCCCTGGTGCGGTTGTTGGCGGCCGCTTCCCGATCGTTAGCCCGTCAAGGGGAACTGGTTTGGGTTGCTTAAGGCATCTCAACCGAACGATCCCAACAGCGCTCCCAACGGTGCTCCCAATTCCGGCAGCGGGTTCCAGTCGCTGGCTGCTGGCCCCCAGGTCAAGGGGCGACTTGCGCAAATCTGCATTGCCCGTTTGGCCCTTCGGTGGGACACTGAGACTCGATCGAATTTCAGGACGACTTTTAGGACGACCCACGGCGATCATGCGAATTCTGTTCTTGCATCCCAACTTCCCCGCACAGTTTCGCCACGTCGCGGCGGCCCTCGGGCGCGATCCCGAAAACCAAGTGGTTTTTGGCACGAAAAACGAAAACCCCGAGTGGCAAATTGCCGGCGTTCAAAAAGTATTGTTCAAGCCCAGTCGCGACCCCGCCCCTGGAACCCATCACTACATCCGCCCCTTCGAGGCCGCCGTGCTTCAGGGGCAATCCATGTTCCGGGTGGCCGACGCGCTGAAGTCCAATGGATTTGTGCCCGATGTGGTCTATGGCCACTCCGGTTGGGGATCCACCCTGTTCATGAAGGATGCCTTCCCGGACACCAAGTTCTTGGGCTATTTCGAGTGGTTTTACAAATCCAAGGGAGCCGATGCGGATTTTGATCCGGCGGAACCCTTGTCCGTGGATGATCAGGCCCGAATTCGGATTAAAAATGCGTCGATTTTGCAGGATCTCTACACCTGCGATCGGGGAATTTGCCCCACGGCCTGGCAGCGATCGCAATTTCCCGCCGAATACCAATCCAAACTGCATGTACTGCACGATGGTGTAGACACCGATTTCTTTGTGCCCGAGCCGAACGCCAAGCTCGTGCTGCCGAATCTCGACTTGTCCCATGTGGATGAAATCGTTACCTATGTGGGCCGGGGCATGGAACCCTATCGCGGTTTCCCCGAGTTCATGGAATCGTTGGTTTATCTGCAAGAGAAGCGCCCCAACTGCCATGTGGTGATTGTGGGGAGCGATCGGGTTTGCTATGGCCGCGCCCTGCCCGATGGCAAAACCTATAAGCAACTGATGTTGGAACGGTTGCCTCTGGATCTGTCGCGGATCCACTTCGTTGGCTCCTTGCCCTATGGCCTGTACCTGAAGGTACTGCAAGCCTCGAAGGCTCACATTTACCTCACGCGGCCCTTTGTGCTCTCCTGGTCGATGATTGAATCCATGTCGGCTGGTTGCTTGGTGGTGGGTTCGGCCACTGCGCCCGTGCAGGAAGTGATTCGCGACGGGGAAAACGGCCTGTTAGCCGATTTCTTCTCGCCTAAGCAAATTGCCGATCGGGTGTCGGAAGTGCTGGAGCACCCGACTCAGATGGCCCACATTCGCCAAGCGGCCCGCAACACCGTTCTGGAGCGTTATTCACACCAAGCGCTCCTTTGGCGACATGTGCAGTTCCTGAAGGATTTTGCGGCCGATCGCCTGCCGCCGATTCAATATCCTCCCGCCAGTACCCTGGTGGATTACTACAACGAACCCAGTCGCGAGCCGGCCACGGTGGTCTAGGGATCTTCAACCCCTGTCAGCCGGGCTGAGCACTGGAGGGCCCAAGCGGGCGGGGGTTAATCAACGGTCGTGATTCTGGCCAATTGTTTCCCTCCAACTTGCGCGTTTTGCCAACTTCGCCTCCCTCTGCCCTGGATTTTGTCATGGATGATGCTGCTGTTTCTCAGGCCCTTACGCGGGCGATCCAACTGCTGCGATCGGGTCAGCTCGAACAATCGGGCCTGATTTACAAAAAAATCCTGGAGCACCATCCCAACCACCCAGAGGCGCTGCACTGGTTCGGGGCGATCGCCTATCAGATGGGTGAAATGGCGATCGCGGTGGAATATGTGGAAAAAGCCCTCACCCTCACCCCCAATGATCCGGCGGTGTTGAACACCTCGGGGCTAATTTGCCACGCGATCGGCAGTTGGGATCAGGCGCTTCAGTATTACACCAAGGCCCAAAAGATCAAGCCCGACAGTCCGGAGGTGTTGGATAACCTGCGGGCCTTGGTGGCGGATCTGTTGCCGGCCTACAGCCAATATGCCCAGTGGCATTACTTGGCGGGTAGTTTCGATCGCGTGGCCGAAATTGAGTTGGTTTCGGGCAACCTGCTGCTGGAAATTGGTGACCTGGCTGGCGCTGAACAACACTATCGTCGGGGTTTGGCCGTGCGCCCAACCCTCTGGGGCATTGAAGCTCCCGCCGCCGTGATCCAGGCCGATCGCGCCGGCCAGCCCGTTCCCCCCAAAGCCAGCCAAACCACCTGCGATTTGGGACGCGAAGCCGACCTGCGCACCATGGCGATCGCGGTTCCCTTTGCCCAGTTGTTGGAGCGGCTGGGGGCATTGCTGTTCGATCGGGGCGAATTGGACGCGGCCCATGAGCTGGTGACCGAAGCCCTCGCAATCCAAAATGCCTTCCCGGAAGCCCACAAGCTGCTGGGCAACATTATGCTCGGCCGCGGCAACTACCAAGAAGCCGCCAATGCTTACCAAACCGCTGTGCAGTTGAACCCCAACTACGCGGAAGCTTGGTCAAACTTGGGCAGCATTCTGCTCGGCAAGCGGCAAACGGACGAGGCGATCCAATGTTTTCAGCGGGCTATTCAGGCCAATCCGCAAATGGCCCAAGCCTACTGGAGCATGGGTTGCGCCTTTGAAGTGGCTGATAAAAAGGAAGAGGCTATCCAGTGCTGGCAGCAGGCCCTGGCGGTGGATCCAAAAGTGCAAGGGATTCAGGGCTACATCCGAATTGCCCAAACCCTGGTGGGCATGGGCAAGCGCCCGGAAGGGTTTGAATGGTATGAGCGGGCGATTCACTTCGATCGCAAGCACTTGGATGCCCATTGGGACTTGATGGAACATCTGCTGTTCTGGGGATATTTGCCCCAAGCCCGCCAAGTGGCCGATCGCTGTTGGCGCACCTTCAACGAACCGGGCAGCAGCCCTCGGGAGCGCGTTCTCGCGGGCATTATCTCGACCAAAGCCTTTTGTTTCATGGGCTTGGGCCATGTGGCCCGTCAGCGGTTCCTGGAAATCGAAAGTGAGTTTATTCAGGTTATTGACCAGCTTTCTCCCTTCGACATCACGAAGCTTTACGGGAACGTGCTGTTTGATATGCCGCACCTGCGGGACGATGTGGCGGCCAACACCAGGGTGGCCAACGCCCTGGCGGAAGCCTATCGCAAGCTGGTGGAAAATGCCTTTAAAGACCACCAAGCCGCCAATAGCCCCCTGTATGCCATGCCCACGAACCGATCGCCCCGCACGTCCGATCGGCTGCGCATTGGGTTCATGTCTCGCCACTATCGCCGCCATTCCGTGGGGTGGTGCAGCGGCGAAATCCTCACCGCCCTTAAGGAACATACGCCGCACCTGTTCCTCTATGTTACCGGCGATATGCCCAAGGACGATCGCACTAAGGTGTTTGAAGGCTTGGCCGAAAAGTTCTACATGCCCGGTGAGGAAGGATTCCCCGATGCCAACGCCCCCACTATCATTCGCCGGGCCCGGGAAGACAACCTCGATATTCTGTTTGACCTCGATTCGATCACGATTCTGCCTCACGCGGAAGTGCTCTATCACCGGCCCGCGCCCGTTTGCCTCACCTGGTTGGGCTACGACGCGCCCCACATTTGCCCCGATAACTACAACCTGGTGGACTGGAACACCCACCCGGCCGGCGTTGAGCACTATTACATCGAAAAGCTAGTACGGATGTCGGGTTCCTTTGCGGCCCTGTCCTATCTGCCGAGCGTGCCGACCGATCGGGCCAAACAGCGCCAAGCGTTCCGGATTGACCCCAACCAAACCATTTTCCTCAGCGTGCCCACGGGACAAAAGGTCAGCATGGAAATGCTGCAAGCCCAAGTTCATGTGCTGCGCTATGTGCCCGATAGCATTCTGTTCTTCAAATCGCGGATTGGGGATTTGGAACTGATGCTGAGTCTCTATCACGAGGAATGCCGCCGCCAGGGCGTGAACCCCAATCGGGTGCGGATGTTGCCCCGCACCGCCAGCGAGGAAGAACACCGGGCCGTGTATCAAATCACCGATGTGTTGTTGGATTCCTACCCCTACAGCGGCGCAACCCACAACCTGGAAGCCCTTTACTTCAACCAACCGATCGTGACCAGGGTGGGCGAGCAGTCCTTCTCTCGCTTGGGCTATTCCCTGATGCGGGCGGCGGGCCTCGACCAGGAGGGCATGGCCTGGACTTGGGATGAATATATTGAGTGGGGGGTGCGCTTAGGGCGCGATCGGGAGTTGTGCAATGCGGTGCGCCACAAGTTGCAACAGGCTAAAAATCCGGCCAATCCCGCCCCGCTTTGGAACCCTAAGGGCTTTGCGGCGGAAATGTACGGAATTTTGCAAGATTTACGCAGCAAGGCGGAATTTAGCCAAGTTTAAGGGGTTATGCTGCGGCTCTTTTGCTCCGCTGCCCGCTTGCTATCCTGAATTCTGGCCATTCAAAAGGCGCATTATTCAACATTACTCAAAAGGCGCATTCAGGCAGCGGCTAACCAGTTGATGGATTTTGTCAAAGGCAAAATCGTAAATTAGTTGGCCCAAATAATCAGACAACGGGGCCTGCTCTTCGGGAATGGTCTGGAGTAATTCGCGCATAGAATCTTCAGCGCAAAGGGCTGCGGCATGTTGTAACTGCATGAGCCAATCGCGAGGCATTTTGGCCAACAATTCTTGGCCCCGCTGGTGATGCCGAAGACCTGAGAGTGCGTCAGCGCGATCGCCCAATTGATCGGGAAAGGCATCCATGAAATGGTCGGAAAAGGGATCCGGCTGCTGATTTAGCAGTTGATTCAATGGATCTAATGGATCTAATGGATCTGGTGGATCTAATGAATCTGGAGGTTCTCGACTATCCAAAGCACCATTGAAGGGCGCAACCAATTCCGGGGAATGAGCCGGTTTTGTCAATGAAAAATCAGATCGATCCCTAGAGACCTGATGCAGCGGATCCGAGGAGCGATCGGCTTGCTGACAGTAATAGTCCAGTTTTTGGATCAGGACTTGATCGGAAATCGGCTTGCTTAAATAGTCATCACAGCCGACCGCGATCGCCTGATCTCGATCTTCCACCAACGCCTGGGCCGTGATGGCTAAAATTACCGTCGATCGCGAAGACTCCAACGCCCGAATTTGTTGAGTTGCCTGATAACCATCGCAACCGGGCATTCTTAAATCCATCAAAATTAAATGCGGATGCCAATCTTGCCACCGCTGCACCGCATCAGCCCCGTCCATGGCTTCCTGCACCACAAACCCCAATTGACTCAACAATTGCACTAACAACAGGCGATTATCTGGGCGATCGTCCACAACCAAAATGCGATAGCGCGATCGAATGGCTGCCAAACCGATCGTTGGTAATTCTGTTGGGCGATCGTTCGCCAGAGAATCAGCCACAGTTCCCGATTCCCGGTGACTCAGCCTTGACGGAGACAACATTCTAGAATCCAGGCGATCGCCCCAGAAGGACGCGGGCGATCGAGCTGATTCAGCGATCGTCGTTTGGTTTTGAGGCGGCCCCCAAGGCTGACGTTCAGATTTTTTCCCAGGCGATCGTCCGGTACACAGCGGTAAGGTAAACATGAACGTGCTCCCCAAACCAACGGCACTTTCTACCGTCAACACTCCACCCATTAACTGCACCAACTGTTGGCTAATTGTTAGGCCTAAACCAGTGCCTTCCGAGCTTTTTTTGCCGGCTGCCGATTGGGAAAAAGCATCAAAAATCGCTTTTAAATCCTCAGATTCAATCCCTACGCCCGTATCGATCACCTGAAACTGAAGATAGTCATGATTACAAAACTGCCCTTTATAGAACTCGTTCTGGCATGACTGAAACGTTGCAGCCTTGAAATCTGGATTCTCGGTTAATGTTGGGTCGCAAGCACCGGAATCAACCGGCGATCGCCCCTCTGCCAAAGATGGATAGGGATAGACTTGAAAGGTATTAACAATTAGGGTTGAAATTAAATCAACTCGAATCGCGATCGATCCTTGGGTGGTGAACTTAATCGCATTACCAACCAAGTTAAACAGGATTTGCTTCAGTTTTTTGGAATCTAAAATAATATATCGAGGAACTCTGTCGCCAATTTCCAAAATGAGTTGATTTTCTCGCTTAAGAGCCTGTTGTTGAAAAGCGATTTGCAAAGAATAGAGAATTTCATAAAGATCTACTTCTTCTTCGTCAAGGGTGAATTGACCCGCTTCAATTTTAGAAAGATCCAAAATATCATTAATGAGCATTAGTAAATGAGTGCCACTATTCTGAATTAAATTCATATATTCGCGATGGCTTTCTGATAAATGAATATCACGGTTAATGAGCTGCGAAAATCCCAAAATAATATTTAAAGGGGTTCTGAGTTCATGGCTCATATTTGCCAGAAATAGACTTTTTGCCCGATTAGCTGCCTCAGCCTTATCCTTCGCTTCCTGAAGTTGCAGCTCGGCCAGCTTGCGATCGGTAATGTCGCGAGCTGCCGCATAAATCACCGAGTTAACCGGCACGGAGCGCCATTCAATCCAACGATAGGAACCGTCTTGGCAACGATAACGGTTCACAAATCCATGAAGCTCCTTTTGATTAACCAATTCATTCAAAGCCAGCATAGTTTCTTCAACATCGTCTGGATGAACATAGTCCATAAACCGCGATCCCTCCAATTCTTCTAAGGGATAGCCCAGAATTTTAGACCACTGTAAATTCAAGCGTTGGAAGCGCCCGCTAATATCCGCAATACATAGTAAATCCAGTGCCACCGAAAAGAATTGATCGAGTTCTTCCGTTGTTTTAGCCAAGGCGTTGGCGATCGCCTTTTGATCTGTAATATCTTGAACAACCCCATGCCAAACGATTTCTTGGTTTCCACGAAGCTCTGGGCGTGAATTGGCTTGCAACCACTTCACCTTGCCAGAAGGTGTAATAATTCGCCATTCATGGCGGAAGTTCTGTAAATTTCGGCTAGACCATTCCACAGCCTGGATATAGTTTTCTTGATCATCCGGGTGAATTTGATTAAAAGTAATCATGGGATTTTGGATCGCTGCACTGAGAGGAACTTCATGAATTTCCTCAAAAGCAGCGCTAAGATATTCATACTCCACCGGTTTTCCCGGTTCTTCCACCACGGAATAGATCACCACAGGAGACACACTAGAAAGCCGTACTAGCCGACTTTCACTTTCATTCAAGGCATCTTGAGCAATCTTGCGATCGGTGATATCAATTGCAACGCCATACCAAGCAATTTCGCCATTTTCTCGTCGTTTTGGACTAGCACTTCCCTGCAACCATTTCACCTTCCCCGATGGATTAATGACGCGCCATTCATGCTCAAAGGGTCGTAAGTTTTCAATGCTGCGTTCAACGGCTTGGTTATAAGCTGCTTGGTCATCGGGGTGGATGCGATCGAGCAGAATATTGGCATCCTGAAGAATCGTCGCCACGGGAATTTCATGAATGGTTTCAGCCGCCCGACTGATGTGCTCAAAATAAAAGGAACCATCCAGGCGACGCACCAAAATATAGATATTAGCCGGTGAAGAATCGGAAATATCGAGAAATCTTGATTCACTTTTTTTCAGGGCAACCTCTGTTAGCTTGCGATCAGTGACATCAATGGCGGTAATCGTCACGTGCCAACAATCTCCTAACAAATCCCAAACGGCATTATTTGTTTGAGAAATCCACCGAATCCTCCTTTGGTGATCACGAATTCGATATTCATAAGTTCCCGTTCTTTCATGAAAAATATCTTCAATAATTTGATTTTGAATGTTTTGCAAATCTTCCGGCTCAATATCTTGCATCCAAAGATTTTGATTGGCTAATAGCTCTTCGCAGGTATAGCCAAATAAGGTTTCGCAACCGGCAGAAACGCGATCAATTTTCCAGGTGTGATTCTTAAAAAAACGCAGACTCACGATTCCCGCGATTGCGCTGTTTAAAATGTCCTTGGCTTGGGCCTCCGATGTTTTGAGGGCCCACTCTAGCTGCTTGCGCTCTGTGATATCTGCAATAATTCCGGTAACTTGAATAATTTCTTGCTGTGCATTCAGGATCGGCTTGCCTTTAATTTGAATGTAACGGGAATTGCCCTTAGCCGTGATGATTCGTAAATCAGCATCAAAAGCCCGATGAGCAATCACTGAATCGATGACATCTTGCTGAAATCGTTCTCGATAGGCCGGATGGATGAGGTTGATTAATTGCTGAGCTTTTAAACCCTTGGTGGGTTTGTCAAATTCACAAATTCGATAAATTTCCGGTGACCAAACGATCGACCGCTTGGCCACATTCAGCTCCCAATGGCCCACATGGGCAATTCTTTGGGCTTCTAAAAGACGGGCTTGGCTCTTTTGTAAGGCGGCGGTTTTTTCTTCAACCTTTAATTGCAGGGTTTTTTCATAATCTGCCTGGGCTTGTCGAGATTTTTTCAGTGCCTTCAGAACTTTTTGAATGGAAAGATTGAGCAGATCAAATTCCAAAATCTGGACATTTTCAATTGGCTGTAATTCTTGGGTGTGGTGATCATGGTTGAGAGCCTTGGTCGCCACTCGCAACCATTGGAGCGATCGACTAATCCGATAGCCAGTCCAAATTCCTGTGGCTACTGCTCCCAACAAAGCCAACAGGCAAAGCAAGATTGTGCGGTAAATATTGCTATGGATTTGATCCATAAATGCCGACTGGGGCAGCACAATCACCGTGAACCAGTTCAGCTCGCCTCGGATAGGAATAATTTGTACAAAATAGTTTTGCTCTTGAATTTGAATCGTTAGCTTAAGCTTTGTTTGAATTTGTTCTAGATTAATTTTGTTGTTTCTAATAATTTGTGCCGTTTTTGAAATTAAACTGTCCTTGCTTTGAGTGGCATCCAAGCGCCGATTATGGTGTTGAGTATTTTGGGCTAATATTTTTCGAGGACTGGCATCAAAGGGCAATTCATTGGCAGAGCTGGCCACCAACAGCCCGTTGGGTTCCATTACAAAAATTTGCCCTTGACCATTGGTGTTAATGGACTGGAGGAAGTCTCCAAATTGCTGTAAGTAAAAACTCGCTCCTAAAACTCCTTGAAACCGACCCGACTGGTCATAAAAAGGCACAGTCCGAATCAAGTGCAAGATGGGATTTTGTTTGCCCTTAGATAGACTAATTCCCATCGTCCAAAGACCAGCAGGGTTGCGCTGAGCCTTCAAGTACCAAGGATCGTGGGGGGGATCGCGATGGGGATAATAATCACGGCGAACTTCGAGCAAAACGCGCTGCTGACCCTGACGATTTGCCCAATAGCGAAGGAGCGATCGATCGGGTGAGGCAGCTTGCAACCGACGAATAATCAGCGCATTTGGATCCGGACGCTCAACGGCTAGAAAATCGCCCGCTTCATTAGACAGGGCTAAAGTACTCAGTTTAGGAAATAGCTTAAGCTGTTCAATAAAAAATGACTCAAGCTCGTCTAAATCTAGGCTATTCAAGTGACCTCTATGGATCAAAAAAGCATTGTTTTGAGTTGTGATTTTGGGAATCGATAGGTAATGATCTAAATCCTGCTGAACTTGGTTTGCTTTATTGTCTAGCAGCCGATCGACCAAAGATTCAACAGCATCGCTGCCACTGCGATAGGACAAATATCCCACCAAGCCCACCACGATTCCCACTTGCAGCACAAAGGGAACCGTAATGACGTAATTGAGGGGAAGTTTATGTGTTGCAATTCGCCGAGCCAGCCTTTTCAGATACCCGGGAAAACTGACCTGCTGTAGAGACCCGAAATTCATAAGTACCCAAAATAAGACCCAGAGTTAGAAGGGGGGTGCTGGTGTCCCGGGAAATGTCGCATGGGTCTAACCAGCTTTTGCAGGAAGCTTTTGCAGGAATTAATCCCACCATAACTCTGATAACAAGCAAAAGCGCCCTCCTTTTTAGCAAGGAAAGCGCCCTAATTTAGCGATGTATGAAGCCTGCCGCGCTCCGGCGTAAATGCACGGGAACTCTTTAGAAACTGACTTTCCCTGGCAGAATTACTCCAGTCCAAGGCTTCAGACAAGCTTGTTTTAGTTTTGATTTTGGCTGGTGTTGGCTTTGCTGTTTTACGAATCCCTGGTGCTAAGGAACGATCAACACCGGACAGGGAGACAAGTCAATGACGCGATGGGCAGTGCTTTCGGCGGCTCCTTCGGTGGTTAGACCCATGCCCCGGCTGCCCATGACGACCAGGCTGGCTTCCACTTCATCGGCCACATCACAGATGGTGAACGCAGGCATTCCCTCGCGCTCAATCACTTCGGCTTCGAGACCCCGCTCAGCAAACATGGCTTTAGCCCGGCTGAGGAGGGTTTCAGCCGCTTCAATGGCCCCTTCATCGGGGCCGGGAACGACCGACAGAATGACTAATCGACTGTTGTGCAGTTGCGCCAGTTGGGCAACGGTTTCGGCCGCCTCACGAGATTCGGGCGATCGATCGATCGGAAAAAGAATCGTCTCGAACATCTTTAGGGGAAAATATTCACCGCGTGAACTTCCGCGAAAACTCCCGCGCGAATTTCCGCGAGACGCATTGAAAGGAGGTTTTTATCGTGTCAAAGAAAACTGTAGCAAATTTGTCGGCGGCTGATGTAGCTGGCAAGCGCGTCCTTGTGCGCGTTGATTTCAACGTACCTCTCGACGATGCTGGCAAAATCACCGACGACACCCGGGTTCGGGCCGCCCTGCCCACAATCCAAGACCTGACCGGCAAAGGCGCGAAGGTCATCCTGGCCAGCCACTTCGGCCGTCCTAAGGGTAAGGTTGTTGATTCGATGCGTCTCACGCCCGTGGCCGTGCGCCTGTCGGAACTGCTGGGCAAACCGGTAGTTAAAACCGACGACTGCATTGGCGACGAGGCAGCAGCAACGGTTGCAGCCATGAACGATGGCGATGTGGTGCTGCTGGAAAACGTGCGGTTCTACGCGGAAGAGGAAGCAAACGATCCTGAGTTCTCGAAGAAGCTGGCTTCGCTGGCTGATTTGTACGTGAACGATGCGTTCGGTACGGCTCACCGGGCCCATGCCTCCACCGAAGGCGTGACCAAGTTCCTCAGCCCCTCCGTTGCGGGTTACCTGATCGAAAAGGAACTGCAATACCTGCAAGCGGCGATCGAAAGCCCCAAGCGTCCTCTAGCGGCAATTGTGGGTGGCTCGAAGGTGTCGAGCAAAATCACCGTGATCGAAACTCTGCTGGACAAGGTGGACAAGCTGTTCATCGGCGGCGGCATGATCTTCACCTTCTACAAAGCACGCGGCTTATCCGTGGGCAAGTCGTTGGTGGAAGACGACAAGCTGGATCTGGCCTCCGCTCTGGAAGCGAAAGCCAAGGACAAGGGCGTGGAACTGTTGTTGCCGACCGATGTGGTGTTGGCCGATAACTTTGCGCCCGATGCCAACAGCCAAACCGTCAGCGTGGATGCCATTCCCGATGGCTGGATGGGTCTGGATATTGGCCCCGACTCGGTGGCGGCGTTCCAAAAGGCGCTGGCAACCTGCCAATCGGTGATCTGGAACGGGCCCATGGGCGTGTTCGAGTTCGACAAGTTCGCGGCCGGCACCAAGGCGATCGCGGAAACCTTGGCGACCCTGACTCCGAAGGGCGTGACCACGATTATTGGTGGTGGCGACTCGGTGGCAGCGGTGGAAAAGGTGGGTGTGGCTGACCAAATGAGCCACATTTCGACCGGTGGCGGTGCAAGCTTGGAGTTGCTGGAAGGCAAAGTGCTGCCCGGGATTGCGGCATTGGATGAAGCCTAAGTCTCAGGCTAGGATCCATTAACCGCTGAAGATTGCGGGAATCCCTGAAGATCACAGGAACAAGGGGCTTAAGCCCCTTGCCTTGCAATCCTCATATGGAATGCGGGGGCACACCATCGTTGCAATTCTCCTGCGGGAGAGCACGACGGTGCGTCCCCAACCGGGTTTCCGCTTTCCTGCTTGGGGTTTTTGGAATGACTCTTGAGTTTGAATAACTTAAGTTTGAATAGATTTAAGCCGTTAAGTTTGAGCCATGAAATTTAGCGAATTATTAAAGCAGTTAGAAAAGCTGAGCGATCGCCCCTTCGATCAATTTTCCTTGGCGGATGATCCTGAGCTGACAACGATCGCCCCGATCGCCCAGGCCCAGGGCGGTCAGTTGACCTATTTGGAAGGCGATAAATTTGCGGACTGCTTGGAAAGCACCCGAGCCGCCGTGATTTTGCCCAACCGTCCTGAGCTAATTAGCCAAGCTCGCGAGCTGGGGTTGGCCTGGGTGGCGGTGCAAGATCCCAAAATGCTATTTGCCGTGGCGGTGCGGCTGTTCTATCAACCCTTTAAACCCAAGCCGGGGATTCACCCCAGCGCCTGGATTGATCCGACTGTGCAACTGGGTCAGGAAGTGTCGATCGGGCCCCATGTGGCGATCTATGAGGGGGTGACGATCGGGGATCGGGTTTGCTTAATGGCCAATGTGGTGATTTATGGGGGTGCGTCGATCGGGGCTGATTCCTGGCTCCATGCCAACTGCACCATCCACGAGCGATCGATCATTGGGCAACATTGCATCATCCACAGTGGCGCAGTCATTGGCGATGAAGGATTTGGCTTTGTGCCCACGGCCCAAGGCTGGCAAAAGCTGGATCAAACTGGGCGCGTTGTGCTCGAAGACGGCGTGGATGTGGGAGTCAACAGCACGATCGATCGGCCAGCTATGGGCGAAACCCGCATTGGCCGGGGCACAAAGCTTGACAACATGGTTCACATTGGCCATGGCTGCCAACTGGGCGAAGGCTGCGCGATCGCGGCCCAAGCGGGCTTGGCGGGGGGCGTGGAATTGGGCAAAGGGGTGATTCTGGCCGGGCAAGTGGGCGTGGCCAACAACGTCAAAATGGGCGATCGGGCGATCGCCTCCTCCAAGTCCGGTTTGCACAGTGACGTACCGGCCGGTGAGATTGTCTCCGGCTACCCAGCCATTTCCAACAGTCGATGGCTCAAAACCTCAGCCATCTATCGCCGCTTGCCCGAAATGCACAAGCTGCTGCGACAGATTCAATCCCACTTGGGCCTCAAGGACTAGAGGGAAAGGCTAGATGATTGGGAGCAGTCTTCAGTGAAATTTCTTCAGTGAAATTTCCTATTCCGCCGGCCCGCAATCAATCACCCCAAGCTTCCGTATTCAGAGGACGAATTAGACGGCTTTGAATCAAATGTTCAACGGCCCGCTCGATCGCGTCCAGCGCATAGCCCGTGTTCACTTGAATCAAATCCAACGTGGCTGCAAAACCCTTGCGATCGCACTGTTGAATAACACGTAAAACATCCTGCTCGATGGATGTTAGCTCCTGGGGAGCAAGGTGCATTGAAGATGCTCTAGACATACCAAACCCTCCGACAACGTAGCAGTTCGGTGGCAGATCTGTGGCGAGGAACTGGTATTTTCACCGACTCCATGGAAACCAATCCAGGAATTGATCTAGAAATTCATCCAGGAATCAACTCAGGAATTTATCCAGGAATTCATCCAGAAATCAATCCAGAAATCAAAAAAGTCGGTGAATGAACCCATGGCAAAATGAATCGACCATGGTGCTCATCCAAGAAAAAACCAGAACGAAGGAAAGCCCACCTGAAAAAGCCACAGGAAAAGAGGCTATCCTTCTGAACTCTACTGTCTTTTAGAGAGCTTGACGGCGATTTCCGGACAATGTTCTATTTTGGTTACGTAATTTTACGTAGGACAGTGCTATCGTCCCGATCGCAGGTGGTAGACTTCCTCGGCCACGCGCTTCAGGCGACGGAGCTGGGCTTGCATGTCGCCTTGAACCCAGCCGGCCGCCACCCGATCGAACCCCCAGCGAACAAGGGGATTGGGGATCACGAACTCAAACCGATTGATTAACTGAGTGCCGGATCCATCGGGAATACATTCCCAAGAGTCGCGCCCCACAAAAAAGCCAGAAAAAGCCCAAACAATTTTGCCAGGCGATCGCTCCGCCACCGTGCATTGCAGCGCCGGTTCCAGCAGGGGAATTTGCAACACAAATCGGGTGCGATCGCCCAAATCGGTTCCCCAGCGATCGCCCACGGGATCACAGCGCAGGGCTGGGTTCAGCCACCGATGCATCAGCTCGCGATCGGTGAAGCACCACTCCACCGCCGTGGCACTAGCCTGAATCGCGATCGACTGTTCATAAACTCGCGGCACAACCGATTTACCTTGGCCACGAGCCAGTTGAGTTCGAGTTGTAAAAAGACGGGAAGACATGCCAGGGGCCAAGGAAAAGTGAAAATGGACGGCTGTAGTTCTAGCCGTATTTCTAGAAGTTGCTAGAGGTTTTTTAGAGACTTCTAGACTGGTGGTTTTAGGGACTGTTGAGCATTCCCGACATTCACGGCCGGTTACCCTGTCCTAATTGGCAACTGACGCACCATGACTGCGAGGATCCGTTGCCGCCGATTTTTGGGCCGCGTCCCCAGACAACGGAGCATCAAACTCAGAGGTTTGACCTTCGTTGACCTTCGCATAGGGCAAGATGGCGGTTCCGTCAGCCAAGGCCGCCAAATTCGCCGCCATGATTGATTTCGGCTGCTCCCCGATCGCTTGGGCCAACTCCTGACCCTGGGCATTCAAAAAGACAAAGTGCGGAATTCCATCCACTCGATAGCTCAGAATTTCGGGTAGCCATTTGGTGTTGTCCACATTCAGCATCGAGAAATTGACCCGATCGCCATAGTCCTGCTTCAACTCCCGCAAATCATTCGCCATGGCCTGGCAACTGGTACACCAATCTGCATAGAACTCCAGCACCGTCGGCTTGCCATTGACGATCGCCTGATCCAACGGCACAGAATCACGTGCCAGCCGTTCCAGAATGTTGCTGTTGGGTTCCGTGCGTAGCCCTAAAAACAACACCACCCCCAACAACGCCGCCACAATGGCCACCACCAAATTTGGCAGACGACTACCGGCCGCGGCAGCTCCGGGGATCACGGTTGAGGGCTGGGAAGTCGGTTCAGGAGAAAGCTGGCTCATGGCAGAATGGCAAGACAAGAGGGCAAAGCGGAATGGCGGCTCAGTTCTGGTGCTAGGCTAGCGATACAGTCCTCAAGAGCCAAGGACGATCGATCCCGAACTTTTTTGGGTTATTCGTTTTTGGTTCCCCGTGGCTGGTGCTCCAGAATTTTCGGCGCAGGTTGGGCCGATCGCCCAAACCCCGCAACTCCGAAACCAACGGGATCGCCCCCATAACCCCAATCACGACCGCTTTGCTCCGGTGATTGGCGCTTCGGTCAGTGTTCTAGGGTTAACAGTATTCTGCAAGGGCTATTTTGATTGTAACAACTTCGTTACATGTCTTCATGGGCTTGTTGAATCGCCGCTGGATGAGCCGCTCGCTATTTAGGATTTAGGGGGGCATTGGTCGCTGAAGGCTCGATCGGCCTGTCCGCCGGCCCGAGCGCTGTGGTTTTCCCTAATTGATCTGAATCGATCTGAACTAATCTGAACCAATTTGAACTAAGCCGAATTAACCTAAATTGATCTGAATTGACCCGATTGCCCTGGTTCCCCCGATCGTTTGCTGGCGGTGATTTGTTTTGAAAAAGCGCGTCACACTCACCTTTCCGAAACATGCGGTGCAAATGCCAATCACCTATCGATTGGCGAAAGAATTTAATGTGGCTGCCAACATCATTCGAGCGCAAGTGGCCCCCGATCGCGTTGGAAAATTAGTCGTTGAACTCATTGGCGACATTGACCAAATGGACGCGGCCATGGAGTGGATGGAATCCCTCGATATTGATGTTTCTTCTGCCAATCGAGAAATCTCGATCGATGAAGCAAGCTGTGTCCATTGCGGTCTTTGTACGGGCGTTTGTCCCACGGGGGCGTTGTCGCTGCACCCAGAAACTTTCCGCCTAGAATTTGCTCGATCGCGCTGTGTAGTTTGCGAGCAATGTGTTCCCACCTGCCCGGTTCAAGCCATTTCCACTAGCTTTTAACTTCTCCGATTTCCTAAAATTCATTAGCCTCTCAATTACGCATTGATTTTCCCGGGAAATTGCCTTTTTTACAGACAAAACCTTGTAGTTGAAGAGGAAACAAGGTTCCATGCGCTTATACAACAACCACACCGGACTATCGCTATTCATCCTGGCGTTGGTTTACCTAGCCTTGAGTTGGGTGGCGTTGCTGGCTGTGCCCCGGCCCCCCTCGCTGGTAGAGGTGGCGGGAGTGGCTTTGTTGGTGGCCGTGGCTTTGGCGGCCCTGTTTACCCTTAAGTTGCCTTGGCCAGAGTTTGGGCGTTTTTCTTGGTTTCAAACGGCCACCAAGTCTTTCGGGGGCGCAATTTTGGCAGCGATGGGCGTGGTGATTGTGCTGTCGCGGTTGGACATTACAACGGATGTGATGTTGTTGTTGGCGGCGGAATTTTTGGCCAAGGTGGAATTGCGGGTGGCGGGCCGATCGCGCTGGCAATCGTTTTGGCAAATGTTGGCGGCCAGTGCTGTGGGCATCGGGAGCGCGATCGGGCTGGCCCCTTGGTTTTTGATGTCGCGGGTCAGCGAGTAGCTCATTCACCAAATGCTTTATTGAGCAATTAACCGGGCAATTAACCGGGCAAAGCCCCCTGAGTAACCCCTATTGGGCAACCCATCGTCATGACTCAGCCTCAGACTTCAGAATCGGGATGGTCACGGGTGGTGCTGGTGACGGGGCCGGCGCGATCGGGCAAGAGTGAGTGGGCGGAACGGTTGGCCGCGGCCTCGGGGCGATCGGTCATCTATGTGGCTACCTCGTACTTGGATCCCCAGGATCAAGAGTGGGCCGATCGTGTGGCCCAACACCGCCAGCGCCGCCCGGAAACTTGGCAAAATTGGGAAGTGCCGCTGGAGCTGGCTGCGGCCTTGGGCCAAGCGCCCGCCGATAGTTGTTTGTTGGTGGATTCACTGGGAACTTGGGTGGCCAACTGGCTCGATCGCCCCGATCCCGAATGGCAACAAACCTGTGAAGTGCTGTTGGCCACCTGTGCTGCCTTGCCAGCCATGTGTATTTTTGTGGCTGAAGAAACGGGCTGGGGTGTGGTTCCGGCCTTCCCCGCTGGTCGCCTGTTTCGCGATCGCCTCGGCAAACTCGTGCGGGAATTGGGCAGTCGATCCGATGCCTGTTATCTGGTCACAGCGGGCTTTGCAGTGAATTTACGGGCGATCGGTCAATCCTTAACAACTGGATAAAAACTGTTTAATTTCCTTAAATATTGTCCAAAAATTGTCCAAAACTTTAATCTAAGCTCAAGATTCTTTGTCGGTGACCCCTCTAACCTTAGCTTAGGATCGAAAGCAGGATAGTTAGTAACTCAATTTTCCATTCAAGCTTTCCGGTTAACCTGTTTTCATGCGAGCTGTTCACTCAGGTTTCCCCCAATTATTTCTTTAGACGTTTCTCCGAATACCCTCCAGATCTTTCCCTAGGCAGTCTCCCAGTTATTGTCTTAATCCAGAAGCTGGCGCTTGGGAAATAAACCCGAAATCTGGAGTTTTAGTTTGCTTTTTAAAGCCAGTTTTGAACTGATTTTTAGTCAAGTTTCTCAACCTGGTTTTGTTTAGCGAAGCTAGCTCTAATCCCAAATCCTGGCCATCAGTGCTTTAACCTTTGGCCCTCGCCCCCGGACTCCACACCAAAATGGCTCCTGAAGAACGCGTCAAACAATATCTTGCTCTTTGGTTGCAGTTGGGTAAGCAAGTGGTGTGCGGTCACGACGATCGCTTGCTCGGGACTCGCCGCACCATTGACGGTGAAGCTTACTCCGCAGAATTTGAGCAACTTTGGCGGCAAATTCTCGAAAAACCCCAGATGTATCACCTGGCGGGCACGGTCTGTTCCATGAAAGATTTATTGTCGGGACATTGGAGCTTGCTGCCCTGCGCGCGGTGTAGTTTGCTCTATCCCATCAATGACAGCTACTTGGAGGCGGGGCCCTGTCCCTGTCAGGATTTGGCCTCTTGGCCCGATGATGGGCCGCCGCCACGGGGGCCCGTCTGTGTGCAGGATTATTTGGATCAAATTCGGCTACGGCTGTCTCGCCAAAAGTTGATCCCCACACCGCCCAACGAGGAAACGACCGGGGGCGAGGCTCGCGAGTCAGATACTTGTAGTTTGCATGGGGGCGGCTTGCATGGAGGGCGATCGGAACATTCCCTGCCCTAGGAGGGGTTGATCTGAGCCACAGACTGCTGACCAGAGACTGCTAATCACAGGCGATCGATCGGGTCGATCGGCATGGGTCTTAGGGGCGGAATGGGCTTCTGGCGGGCTGGGCTGTCCGGGTTGGGTTGCCATCTGGGTTATACTGATCAACCGCGCTCTCAATCGGTCATCGATCGCCCGCTGAAGGATCGCCCGCCTAAGCCGACCGCCATGGCCGATGCTGCCAACGGGCCATTGCCTGGAGAGGCATCTTTTGGGTTGGAGTTGTGGTGAATCTTATCCCGATCGCTTGATGGGCCGGGATCAACACAACCGCTAAGTTTTACCTTTTCGTCCTGCTTGGAGAACGTCATGTCCCGTGTTTGCCAACTGACCGGCAAAAAGGCGAACAACGCCTACGCCATTTCCCACTCGCACCGCCGCACCAAAAAGCTCCAAGAAGTTAATCTGCAATGGAAGCGAATTTGGTGGCCCCAAGGTAATCGTTGGGTGCGGTTGCGTCTTTCGACCAAAGCTCTGAAAACCCTGAACACCAAGGGTCTGCAAGCGTTTGCTAAGGAAGCTGGCATTGATTTGAATAAGTGCTAATTCTGAATTAAGTGCTAATCCCATACAAAAATTCAGCACTGAAAATTCAGCACTGAGCTGTTTAATTAATCCCGCCCAATTTGTCCTATGTGGCAGCTTTTGTTGGGTGGGGTTTTTTATCTTTTATTCTTTTATTTCTTATCTTTTATTTTTCATTGTGGAATCTAGAAAATCTAGGAAATCTAGAAAATCTAGAAAATCTAGGAAATTTAGCGAATTTGGGGATTTTGAAAGTTGCCACAGTCAGCCCAATCCTTGGTTTTGTTGGGGGGCGGCCACAGCCACGCGATCGCCCTGCGACGGTTGATCCAAAACCCCCTGCCCAGCGGCGCGATCGACTCGGTGACCCTGATCAGCGAAGCACCCCGAGCACCTTACTCGGGCATGGTTCCCGGCCATGTGGCGGGGGTTTATGGCCGGGAAGACTGTTTTATTGATTTGCGGGCCCTGTGCGATCGGGCGGGGGTGGCGCTGCGGGTCGATCGCGCTGTGGGGTTGAATTTGGGCGATCGACAAGTGCAACTAGCCAGCGGGGAAACGGTTGGGTTTCGCTGGCTCTCGGTTAATTTGGGCAGCACGCCCCTGGTTCCCCCGGGTGTTCAACCTCTTCTGGGGCGATCGATTATTGCCGCGAAGCCGATCCAAGCCCTGTTGGCCAACTGGGATGCGCTATTGTCGGCCTTGCCTCGATGGGGATCCAGGCCGCTGCGGTTGGTGGTGGTGGGGGGCGGCGCGGGTGGTGTTGAGCTAGCCTTGGCGGCCCAGCGACGTTTGCAACCCCTGATGGGCGATCGCCTGTCGATTACTTTGATTCAGCGAGAGGCAAAACTCCTGCCCCATTTGGCCCCGGCAGTGGGCGATCGGGTGGCCCAGGTGCTGCAAGCCCAGGGAATTGAGCTGGTTTTGAGTGAAACCATCACCCACGCCACCCTCATAGGCACAGATACCCAGTTGCGGGCCGCCTCGGGGCAATTGTTTTGGGGCGATCGGGTGCTGTGGGCCACCCAAGCCGCCGCAGCCCCTTGGTTGGCGGCCACCGGCCTCGCCACGGATCCCCAGGGATTCATTGCGGTTAATCGCTATCTGCAATCCTGCTCCCATCCCCAGGTCTTTGCGGCGGGAGATGTGGCGACGATGGTGGAACAGCCACGCCCCAAAGCCGGCGTGTTTGCAGTGCGTCAGGGCCGCCCCCTGGCTGACAACTTGCGAGCAGCCATTTTGGGCCAGCCGCTGAAACCTTTCAAAGCCCAAAAGCAATTTCTCAGCCTTATTAACTTAGCCAATGGCCAGGCGATCGCTACCCGTGGCCGTTGGGCTTTTACGGGGGCTTGGGCTTGGGTTTGGAAAGACTATCTCGATCGGAAATTTATGCGGCAATTTCAACGGCTTTAAAGGCAGTATTTTCAGAGTTTCCATCCCAATTCTCAAAATTAGCTATCCCGTAAACATTGCGCATCTAACAATACCCAGGTTTGATCTTGCAACACGGCGCAACTATTCATGAGGGATTGCACGAGGGGTGTTTGTCCCTGCCTCAGGGTTTGCAGTGCTGGTTCACTGGTTTCTGGATATTGCTCTAGCCAAGAATCTTTGAGGTAATTTTCTGAAAAAGCGGCTCGATCAATCAGCCAAAATGAAATGTGATATCGCGCCAAAAAGAATTTCACAGATTGGGCATGGGTGCTGTATTGGGCTTCAATAGTTCGTAAAATTCGTTCCCGAAACAGACGGTAATATCCCAAGTGGTAGGGCACGGCATATTCTTTGCCCGTGAGGATTGAACGTCCGGCAAAGGTGGGAATATCATCCCCAATACTGCTCAGGGAAGCAATTTTGATATCCGTTGGTTGCCCCTGAAGGAATTGATAGAGCTTGACGGCACGACCCGTTTGATAGCTATTTGCTGGGAAAGTGGGAACTAACAGCGGATATCCCAACACCAGCACGATTAAAATAATGCTGAAGCTTCTGGAAAGATAGACTTTCCAACGAAGGGATTTCGGTTTTGGTCGAATGGCTTGCGCAATTGGAGCATTGAAAAGTGGGGGCAAGGAATAAACCGCAGAGGAATCAAAGTTTGGAATCGATCGCCCGGCCCAGCGCTGGAGAGCTTCCCAAACAATCACAAGGCTAATGGCCGCCGCGATCGCGATTATGATTCGGAAGCTGTGCCCCGTGTAGCGACTGGGCAAGTGGAGCCGAAATAGCAATCCATGGGCCAACAAAAACCACCCGATCGAAGCCAAGCCCAGTTGCCATAAATTGTTAACCTCCGGCGTAATTCGGTGACTGAGGGGAAATCGCGATTGAATACTGTTGAGCTGCGAAAGGGAAAGTTGAAAAAGAGGTAAAGCAAAGCCAAAAATTAAAGTGACTGGCGTAAGGAGCGATCGGGGAATGAGATTAGTGCCACGACCGAAAAACCAGTAATCAATCCAGTCACGATCAAAAATATTTGTGCGTCCTCCATCCAGAAATTCCGGCATGGTGCGGGCAATTTTTTCAGAAACCACCGGCCCAAAATCCTGCCCTAAAAAGAGCACCGGCAACAGCACCAAAAACAGGCTACCCAAAGCACCAATATATAAAAATAGTTGTTGGCGTTCTGCATCAATGAGGCGGCTTTGAATTGCCAAAACTAGATCTGATTTCTGTAATGCCAAGTCTTCTGCCACTTTCAAGTCTGAAGGATTGCGAATTGTCCAAGCGGCTGACAACCAGGCGCGTTCCAGCTTTTGATAGCCCACCCAAGCAAGTTTCAGCGAGATTAAACCACCGGAAACCAAGGCATAGGTTGGACAAATTAACCCCTGAAGGGCAATGGAACTCCACAACAGTTGAGGCGACTTGCGAGCTAATCCATCCAAAACTGCTAAAAAGAGCGGAAAAGCAAAAGCACGCGACGTACCAGAAACTAGGTCATCTTTTAGCCAAAGACTTTGGTTGAGCAAGACTGTTGCTAGAAAACCGGCTACTGGAACTGGGAAAATAGTAAAAGTGACCCGATAGGTAAAGAAGGTGATGATCAGTCCAAGAATGGGCGGTAGGAGTTTATTAAAAATTAGGGGATTGATTTGGAAGAAAGCAGCCAGTTGATAGAGTTTGGTGTAGCCGATCGGGGCGATCGATTCAAAATAATCGGCAATCAGATCATTGTGAAAAAGGCTAGGATTTAAAAATCGCTGCATCCAAAACACATGCTGGCGAGCATCATCTTGCACCACAAATTCACCGCTGAATCCTTGATGCAGAGACAGGCTACCATAGAGCGCCGCGATCGCGAGACTCCACAACAAGGGCCAGGGCGATCGCCCCGATCGATCAAAACAAATTTGCATGAGGCGATCGCGCCAGTTCCGCCCTTGGGAATGGTTTACGGAATTGCTCACGGCATCAACCCAAATTGATTTTTTGATAGCTTGTCAATTGATCGATCGCCAGTTGATTGGTAACCGATCATCAATGAACAAGTAATATGATTCTACTGAATTTTCAGAGAACCTAGCTCAGCAAGACTAACAGGACGAGAATCAAGGCTCCCAAGCACAAAATCAGGAAGAAATCTATCGATCCAATTTTGTCAACCTCAGGATTCTGTAATTTACTTGCAGGAATTTATTTGCAATTGAACGCCAGGGCTACAGCAGTCCCAAAGTTCTGAGGCAGCGGTAGGTAATTGCCTTGCGAGCAGTTGCTTGGGCCGGCTCCGGAAGTTCCAAGTTTGTGGCAAAGAAATAGACCTGCTGATTTTGCTCTAAATAGCCCACATACCAGCCAGTTTGGGGGTTTGCGCTCATGGCCCAGCCCGTTTTCGCTCTGACGGTATATTGCGCCGTTTGATCCATGATCATGATGTCTTTCACGATCGCGATCGAGCGTTCAGAAAAAGGCAACTGGTTCAAATAAAGACGCTGAAGAAACTGAATTTGTTCTTCGGGCGTGATTTTGAGCGGGCCCGATAGCCAAAATTGATCAATATTGGAGGGATCACCAATGTTGCGATCGCCGTAATTTGCCCCAATTACCCCGGCTTTCATGCGTTCATAGCCGATACGCCGAGCCAAAATTTGGTAGAACCAGACGGCTGAAACCTTGAAGGCCTCGCGCATGTTCAAATCTTGGTTCCAACCAGGAAAGGGGCGCTGAATGCCATCCCAAGTGAACCGCACATCCTGATCGGGAATCACTTGGGCATCGAGAGAAATCAGCGAATTCAAAATCTTAAAAGTGGAAGCGGGAGAAAACGGCGTTTGGTTGCGTTTTGGGTTATGTTCATAAATTTGATTTTTCTGGGGATCGTAAATAATAATGGAGCCTTCAACCTTCAGATCTTGAAAATGTTGACCGAATTCAGGAACCACTCGCCGCTCAATCACAGGTTGTGGTTGCGATTTTGGGATCAATAATTTTGGTAGGAATCTTTGATCGGTCACCGACGGGTTAACTAGTTTTTCATTGGTTGTTGCTAAACCAGGCAAGGAAAAACTCAAACAGCAGAAACCCACAAGTGAACCAACCGCGATCAAGACTCGATCGCTAATTTTAGAATTCAATCGGTTCTTTTGCTTACTTTTTTCTGGATGATTGAATTTTTGATGATTAAATTGGCAATCTTTCATGATTTTTTCAATTTTTCTCATGATTTTATAATTAATCAAAATGCAAGATTGATCTAGATTGACCTAAGCCTTGATCAGATGACTCGAACTGGGTTTGCCGCTTCAGCATACCACCAATTTGATCCCCCTGAAGCCTGATCAAAGATGGTTTCAGGATTAAAATTTGAAAGTGAATGAAATACCAAAAGATCTCAATGAACCATGAGTGATCATCACCCCAGTTTAGAACCTGAGACAACGCCAGCGGAAAAGCCCGATCGCCTGCAAAAAATTAAGGCCGCCAAGGACGCAGCTCGCGACAATCGAGCTGGAAATGAACGGGGATTATATTTGCTATTCACCGGGTTGGGCAAAGGCAAAACCAGCAGCGCCATGAACTTGGTCTATCGCCATTTAGCCCATGATTTACCCGTGGCGGTGGTGCAATTTGTGAAAAATAACGAGGCGTTTCCCGATGGTGATCGCCTGTTGCTCACTCGGTTGCAAAACTTGGGATTTCCGGTGCAAATGCACACCATGGGCGGCGGGTTTACCTGGGAAACCCAGGATCCCGATCGTGATCGGGCCATGGCGGCGGCTGCCTGGGAACAGGCCCTGATCTATATTCAAGATCCGCAGATTTCCCTTGTGGTGCTCGATGAGTTGCACATTGCCCTCAAGCATCAGCAACTGGCCCTGGAACCGGTGCAAGCGGGAATTCAAAACCGGCCGCCCCATTGCCACGTGGCGAGCACGGGTCGCTATGCTCCTCAGGGGTTAATTGAAATGGCGGATTTGGTGACTGAAATGAACCGCATCAAACACCCGATCGCCCAGGGAATTCCTGCCCAGCAGGGTATTGAGTTTTGAAAAACCTCAGGGCGCAATCCTGCGCCCTGCATTCATCATAGGTTACGAATCCAGGATGATTGCAATCTTGCTTGATATTTCTTAACCCAAAAGACAACGAACTCTGAAGATTCCCAGCCGTTTGCGAACCGTGCCTTTCGTTCCCGCCAATCGGGAAACTGTTTCAAGCGATCCGGTTGCCTACCTTGGGGGACTGAATAGCCAATCTGCGATCGATAGCAGTGAAATTGGGTAAGTTCGGAAGAGGCTGAACGTTGCTGAACGTTACCGCTGAAGGCTTGACCCTTCACCACGCCCCTTCGCCATCGCATCAATCAGGCGGACACCCCAGGCAAGACACCCCAATCGAGAACCTGGCCATGAACTGGGCAATAGAAACCCGTGGTTTAAGTAAACAGTTCGATCGCAAGCTGGCCGTCAATCAGGTGGATCTGAAAATTTCCCCTGGGGAAGTTTATGGGCTAATTGGCCCCAACGGAGCAGGCAAAACCACCCTGATTCGGATGTTGGCGGCCGTGGAGGAACCAACCCTTGGAAAAATTTTGATTGATGGTGAATATTTAACTGGTGAATCCCTCAGCGGCGAAGATCCCAATCGGCGCAGTCGGCGGGCAAAACTGAAACAGCGAATTGGCTTTTTACCGGATGATTTCCCAGTCTATGAAGATCTGACCGTTTGGGATTATTTGGACTATTTTGGGCGGCTCTATGGCCTGCGGCGATCGCACCTGCGGCAGCGGCTTTATGAGGTGCTGGATTTGGTGCAACTATTGCCGAAGCGCGATAGCCCGATCGCCACCCTCTCGCGCGGCATGAAACAACGGTTGAGCCTAGCTCGCACTATCATTCACGAGCCGATTTTGCTCCTGTTGGATGAACCCGTTTCCGGCCTTGACCCGATCGCCCGTTTGGAATTTCGCAACCTGATGCGGATTCTGCAAGGGGCTGGCATGACCGTGCTGATTTCCTCCCATGTGCTCAGCGACTTGGCGGAACTTTGCACCGCGATCGGGGTGATGGAACTGGGGCGGTTGGTGGCCAGCGCACCTCTGGAAGCCCTTTACGCCCAATTTGCCCGTCACACCCTGGTGATCACAGCCCTCGATCGGCTCAATGATTTGCAAACGATCCTGAGAACCGACCCAAGGGCGATCGCCTGGGAATGTCATCCCACCACCGGCCGCATTACTGTGGACTTTCAGGGTGATGAAACCGACTGTGCCGACCTGCTCGGGGAAATGGTGCGGGCCCAAATTCCGATTGTGGAATTCCGGCGCGATCGAGAAAGCCTGGAGCAAATTTTCTTGAAACTGGGACACCAACAAGCCTCATGAACCCCTGCCCCTCAAGCTGGCTGAATCGCCTGCAAACCAGCCAACGATCGTTCAAAACTCAGCTCGATCGCTGGCTCGATCGGCTCGGAAACTGGAATCCCCAACTGCTGCGAGAACTGAAAGGCAACTGCACCTCGCGCAACTTGACCTTAGCCACCCTCAGTTCCCTGATTGCCCAAGCAGCCTTTTGGATGAGCTGGCAAAGGATCGCCGTTGAAACCGCCACCGTTTCCACCGAAACCGAAGGCATCCTGCGGTTTTATTGCACCGGCCAGGCCGATGAAGAACTGCGAGCTTGTGAATTGCTCTCGTCCTCAACCTTTGCGGTGAATTGGCCCCTGTGGTGGTTGGACTTGTTCTTTTGGCTGTCTTCAATTCTGGTGGGCCTGTTAGTGCTGGGTGGCACGCAAGCCCTGATCACCAACTGGCTTGAGGAAAGCAAACAGGGAACCCTCGACTTCATTCGCATGACCCCGGAACCCAGCCACCGGATCCTGTGGGGAAAACTCTTAGGTGCGCCGGCCCTGATCCATTGGGCGGTGCTGCTGGCCTTGCCCCTCCAGACCCTCGCCGGCCTGCAAGCGGGCCTTGGCCTCGGCGGCCTGTTGCTGGCGGATGGGGTGGCGGTGGCTTTTCTGGGTGCGCTTTATCTGTTGGGGCTGTTTTATGCCAGCGTCAGCGACAGCAAACAGGCCATATCAAGCTGGGCCTTTGGCATTCTGGGCCTCTTCCTGTTTGCCCCCGCCCTGACGATCGCCCGAGGGGTGATGATCCGAGGCACGATGGACACCCCCGTATCCCCTTCCTGGTTCTGGTTTGGTCAAGATTTAATCCTCCAGCCGCAGCTTTGCGCCGCCATCGCGATCGCGGGGTGTGCGGGGGTGGCGCTGACCTTTTGGCAAGCCGTGATCCGGCGTTTTCAGAACCCCGCCAACACCTTCATCACCAAAGTGCGAAGCTATTGGCTGACGATCGGGTTCAACCTGTTGGCCATGGGCTTTTTTATGCCCTGGAATCCCAACCACTTCCAAGGCTGGGCGGTGGTGGGCTTCTTTTGGCTGATCCAAATGTTCGCTTGGGTTGTGTTGCTGTTGCCGACGCGCCAAACCCTGTTGGATTGGGCCCGCTATCGCCATTTTCAAAGAACCCGAGACGCGCGATCGAGCCAACGGGCGATCGATGACTGGCTTTGGGGAGAAAATAGCCCGCCCCTGTTGGCCTTGCTGGTGAATGGTGGGTTGACGATCGCCCTTTGGTCGCCTTGGGCCCTGGCCTTTTGTTTCAACAGTTCCACCCAAGGCCTGTTGGTGTTGGTGGCGATCGGCTGCACCACGGGTTTGATGCTGCTCTATGGAGCACTGGCTCAATGGGCCTTGCTGTGGCAGGTGCGCCGACCGGTCGCTTGGGCAGTGGGATTGGTGGGGGCGGCGATCATCGGTTCGCTCTTGTTGGGTCTGATGATGCGATCGCGCGACGCGATCGGGTGGACGAATGCTTGGGACTGGGTTTGGCTCATGACCCCTGTGGCTCCGATGCTGATGGGGATTGTTTCTAATCCGCTTTCCCTGAGCATGGCGGGAGTGGCCTTTGCGATTAACGGTGTGGCGGCCGTGGGGGTCAGTTATGTGGCCCTGAACCAGCTCGATCGGTTGGGTCGATCGGAGTCGGCGGCGCTAATTCAGGACGATCGCCCCCAAGTCTAGGAATTCAACAGGAATTCATACCCGCATGATTCATCAACAACTCAAGCGGGTTCCATCCATTTTTTCACTCAAGTCAAACCATGAAATATTTTGTACCAAACCTCAAGCTCAGTGCCGATCTACCGCCTCAAAATCAGTTAGAAGATAAGCTGGGGGGACTCCCTTGGGGCCTACCGCCAGAGCAGTATCCAATCTGTAGTCACTGTGGAAAAAGTCAGTCCCTTTTGGCACAACTCATTCACCATCCAAAGCGACTAGATTTGGGGCGATCGGGTCGTGTGCTGCTCGTTTTTCAGTGCAATCACGACCCGGGCACATGCCCCACCTGGGAAGGGGGATCAGGAGCCAACGCCTGTCTAATTCTGGATCCGGAAGTATTGTCCGATCGGCTCGTGCCCATGCCAGCCGACTCACCGCCGCTAGAGCTAGAAGCCCGAATTACGACCTGGATTCCCAAAAAAGATGCGGTGACCAAGAATCAAAAACCAGCATTTTTTGATGATGATCAATATTGGGACTTGCCCGATGCTGCCACCGACAGCGTTGATTGTGTGACCAAGTTAGGTAGCGTTCCGGCATGGTTGCAAAGCCCGAGGGAGGGCCCTGGGGAAGGCTGGGTTTTTGTGGGTCAACTCAGTGATTCATATCAATTTTTAGAGCAGCCCACTAGTCCAATCGACATTTTTTGGGATGAATCAGACAATACTTGGATTTGCGAGGGGCCGAACTTTGGTGATGGTGGCATTGGCTATATTTTTCTGCGATTTGGTGCTGACAAACCCGAAGGTTGGTTCTTTTGGCAATGTGGTTGAGGGTGGGCAGTTCATTTCACGGTCGGAACCGCAGAAAATAGCCTTGATCTGGCTGAATCAGTCAGTTTCCTGACTCATGCTTGAGAGTCGGCGGCTGGGGTTAGGTTGAGGCCGCGATAGATTTGCTCGATCGGGAAGTGCAAATCAATGCTTTTCAGGGCGATCGTGTCACCGGCTTGATAGTTGAAAATCAGCCAATCGCCGGCCTCATTTTTTTGGTACAAGTCCACGGCGATGCTGGTGGAGCTGACCAAGAGATAGTCAATCAGCAGGGGGTTTTGGCGATAGCGGCGGAATTTTTGACCGCGATCGTAGGCTTCGGTGCTTTCGGACAGCACTTCGACAATTAGGCAAGGATAGGTGATGTATTGGCTGGTGGTTTTGTCGCGATCGTCGCAACTGACGCTGGCATCGGGGTAGGTGTAATCGTTGGTTCCCAGGATATTTACCCGAACGTCAGAGTTACCAACGATGTAGTTTTCATGATCTAAGTGATTGTCAAGCAATGCGGTTAGCTTGACAGCAATCCTACTAGGGTTATTTCCATCCCGAGCTAGGGGATAGACTTGACCATCGACCAGCTCATATTTTTCGAGTTGCTGTTCTTCCCAAAGAAAATATTCTTCTGGTTTAAGGAAACAATGGCTCTCTTGAGCAGCGATCATGACTTCGCTCCTGCGAATCAGTAACCCATCGCTCAACAAATCTGATAGCAATTTCAGGAAATGGAAACCGTTGATTTGAGGGTGAAGACTGCCTTAGACAGAGGGTGGTGAGCAGCATTATGAAAGTCTTGAAGTCTAATTACCTTTTAGGTTAATTAGAGCCATTTTTAAAATTGATCTTCTTCCATCTGCAAGTCGCGCAAAGAGTATCTTTTTTCAGGGGACTTGTCAGATTTTTCGATAACCTCTGCAATTACAGAACGATTAACCATAGGCCCAACTCGGTCATCAATTTCATCTCCAGCACCATATATTTTCTGTGATTTTCCATCAATACTGATTTCAATCCAATCATCATCCAAATGTAGATTGCGTAGAACTCCTCTGAGAGTTGTAATTCTAGACGATGGAAGCTCTGAAGGTTGAGGTGCAGATTTGTTTAGAGCCTCTCTAATTACTGAGCGAGTTTCGGGCAAAAGAACTACAGGATATTGCTCATCACTAATATTCGATTTAATTTCAATTTGACTAAAGACCTTCCCGGTTGTCGGTGGTGCAAGGTCATGAGCTGATTTTAAAAATGCTTTCCTGTAATCTTCTTGGGGAATAAGCTCTACCAACTCACCCTCAGGATCCTGGGTCGCTGCACGAATGACAGTGAGAAATCGTTTTGTAATTTGTTCTACACGCAGTTCAAGGTCAGCAGCAGACATTCCGGGAAGACTCAAGCTTAGTTGTTCATGAGCCTGAGGCTTGCGGACTTGAACTGAAAACTGATAGCTCCCTGGAGCAGACTGAAAAAGCCAAGGATCACAATACTTTTTGACATCTTGCGTGGGCCCCCCACGCTTGCGGAGGGGAAGACCTAAAAGTTCTTCCGTGATTCTGTAAAGATCTTTATTGATTTGATCAACTTTCCGAAGGACAAGATCTAGGGGAGCCGCACCATACAGAATATCGCCCCCTTTTACAGAAACAAGTACCTCGCCTTCAATAAATTCAATTCCAGATTGTAAGCGCGACTCTTCAAAGCGAATGACTTGTAGTAAATCTTCTAATTCATCTATTGCAAAGCCAGGAAGGAGATCAGTTGCTAGCCACTTATGAGCTAGTTTTCTGGCTTGTGAAAATTCTTGAGCTTTGAGGTAAAGAGAGACGGCACTAATGGCTGTTATACCAATTGTTCTGGTTTTGCTAAAGTCAAGATGATCCAGTGCATTTACTTCTGCATTTGCAGCCAGGCAATAAAGCTCAACAGCATGTTTACTCCCATGCTGCCTGCGTAATTCTTCAGCTCGGCTTGCATACTCTTCACTTTGAGTATGGTGTACTAACCAACTCATGACTTTTCATCAACTGTTTGAAGTAATATTAGTTGCACCCGAAATCCAATCACTGCTGCTAATGCAGGCAAGTTACTATTACCCTGTCTTGCTTGTTCAAGCTTAATGCGTAGGCGCTTTTTGACTTCTGATTTACCTGAATGTGTCCCAGAAACTTCTAGCCGAAAACAACCCTCCAAGTCTTCTAGATCCTGGTCTGATGACGCAATATAGTAATCAGCACCAGTACGTGTTTCTGCACGTCGCACAGCAACCATCCCTCGTAAAAGTTCTGTGGCTGCGATTGCAACAGCATAAGCTCCATCCCTAGTCGCATCATCTACGTTTGCCCAAGCTGCTTGAACTCTACTGTCTGTTATCTCCCATTCTACTTTCGCCACAGATTCTGCTTGATCATCTCCTAAGGTAAATTCCTTAGGAGAAATATGATGTCGGTCGAGACATACCCTTGCAGCTTCAAGATAGCTACTGGCCACTGCGGGAGTGAGAGCTTGATGGCGATCAGCCATGTTTTGCAAAGGAAGAAGAGGTGGGTTATCTTCAGCCAAGATGATTTCTCAAAAATAGAGAATGGATTTGAATTTACTTAAGTAGTCTAATATGGTTCGACCACTCAAGGTATATTCAGAAGTATAGAAATTTATGAAGTGATATGACCAGTCCCACGGATAAAAATGTTTCTATAATGCCTATGAGGTGATGATTTTTGGACGAAAATCGCTGCAAGAGCAACACCTAGTCTTTACTTAGGGTTTGGCGGGTGGGGCGGGGGTGATGGTGAGCCGATCGCCCACTTTGAGACCTAACTGAGCCGATCGCCCCGCTGGCAATTCCAACACCGCATCCACCCACAAACTTGGGCCATAGCTCGGGCAGGGATCTTGACGGCAAGGTGGCACATTCGCCTCGATCGCCACCACGCGCCCCTCCCGCAAAAAGACCATATCCAACGGAATCAGCGTGTTTTTCATCCAAAACCGCGCCATCCGCGATTGCTCAAAGGGAAACAACATCCCCCGATCGGGTGGCAAATCGCGCCGAAACATTAGGCCAATTTCCTGTTGCTCCGGCGTGCGGGCCACCTCCAGCAAGATTTCCTGAGTCCCGATCAGGGTGCGGGCTTGAATCGGCAACTGCTGCCCGCCCGGCTCCGGTGTGCTCGCCTCCAAGGACGCACAGGCCATCAAGCCGATCGCCCCCAACACCAGGAGCGATCGCGCCATTTTGTGAGCCACTGCAACAAATAGATCTGGCAAATCCGGTTGATCGGACGATCGCAGGGTCATAGATTCAGAGCCAATCCTTGAGCGTCCTAGACACTCACTAACGCTGCCGTCATGGTTTGGAACAGCGCCAACCCGTCCGTATTGCCCAACGCCGCATCGGCCGCCCGTTCCGGGTGGGGCATCATCCCCAACACATTGCCCCGATCGTTGCAGATGCCCGCGATCTGGTTCCAAGAGCCGTTCGGGTTGCTGCCCTCATAACGGAACAGCACTTGACCCTTGTCCTCAATTTGCTTCAGGGTGTCCGGATCGGCGTAGTAGCGACCCTCTCCGTGGGCGATCGGCAGGTTCAGCACTTGCCCCGCCGCGTAGCCTTCCGTCCACAGGCGGGCGCTGCGTTCCACCTTCACCGGCACCCGATCGCACACAAAATGCAAATTCTCGTTGCGAATCAGCGCACCCGGCAGCAGCCCCGCCTCCGTCAGGATTTGGAACCCGTTGCAAACCCCCAACACGGGCTTGCCCTGCTCCGCCGCTTCAATTACCGATCGCATGGCCGGCGAGAACCGGGCGATCGCCCCGCAACGCAAATAGTCGCCATAGCTGAAGCCGCCGGGAATCACAATTGCATCAAGATCGCTGAGGTCGCTGTCTTGGTGCCAAACCATGCGCGTGGGCAGGCCCAATAGCCCCTGAAACACCCACTGCATATCCCGATCGCAATTGGAACCCGGAAAAACGATAACGCCAACTTTCATGGACTGGAGCAAACCCGCGACTTGCGCTCCTATCCTATCGTGCGATCGGTTAACTTTAGTTTCATGCTGCTAACCGCTGACGACCTACTCTTTTTTCAGCGCTGCCCCCGGCGCGTCTTTTTGGATTTCTATGGCGATCCCCGTCGGCGCGCCCCCACGGCCGGTTTTATCCAAAAACTCCACGACGAGAGCGATCGCCACAAGCGCGATGCGGCCCAGCAAATTGCTGAGAAGCTGGAACTGGAGCTAGTGCGGCCGCAGTTTCGCCGGGGCGATCGGGATGCGGGCGCGGCGGCTACTTTGGCCCTGATGGAAGCGGGGGCGGGGTTGATCGTCGGGGGG
>NZ_LIRO01000136.1:0-2830 GCF_002742025.1 Limnothrix sp. PR1529 | reverse complement strand
TGATTGACGGGCTGATTGATAGGTTGATTGACGGGCTGATTGATAGGTTGATCTAAACCTGAGCCATTCCCTCCCTGGCGAGGCGTTTGGGCCAAGACGGCGATCGCCTGACTACTGAGCAGGACGATCGGTAAACAACGGCTGAGGGCCAAGGTCAAGGCGGGCAGGGAGGAACGGGCCATAGGACAGAAAAGGGCAGCAACGGCAGAATCAGCGGCATCCAAAGCATCCAGTCAGCAGAATTCAATCAGGGGCAAAGGGCAGCAATGCCATCCCGATTGAGCCATGCAGCAATTCGCGATCGGCGCTAGCGATCGACCTTGGGGGGGACGGGTTTCAGCGGCCCCGTCAGCAGAACTTGCTGCACCTGTTGCGCCAGGTCAGTTAAGCGGGCTTGATAGTTCTGATCCCACTCATCCAAGGGCTTATCCGTAGGCAACAGCAAACTGACCGCTACCCAAGGGGTGTGGCCCTGTTGCCATTGGGCCAGTTGATCACGCCAAAACCATTGGCTGGGGGCCGGGTCGCCCCCTTGGGGCCAGGCATACCAGGACAGCAGGAAATAGGTTTGGTGCTGACTGGTCCAAAGCCGCGCCAGCCGGGCCCGAAAGGGCGGCAGGCCCGCCGGGGCCAGGGTCAAGGTCTGTTCTGAGTCTGTTTGCAGGCCATCGCCCAGCCAGTTGCCGGAGTCGAGAGCGGTCCATTCCACTTGGGGTCGATCGCGCCCACGCTTCATGGGCATCAGCAACAACACGGCGCGATCGCGTTGGGTTGCGGCGTTGGGGGTTGCGCCCGGGCCTGGGGGCCGCACTCGCTCGATCGGCTGCCAAAGCCACTGTTCACCGCCCAAACTGCGCTGGCTAATGGGTTGGGTTTGCCAACCGGGGATGGCTAAACCCTGTTTGGGTAACTGCCGCAGGGTTTTCAGTTGGCTGGGGGTGCCGGCCCGTTGCCAGCGCCAGGCCCCGCCCGCCACATAACCCGGCAAGGATCCTAGGGCGATCGCCCCCAACAGGCCCAGGGTTAGCAATTTGGAGCGGTGGCGGCCCCAGAAATTTTGAGCGGGGGCGGGTTGCGAGTCCGAAGTGGAAGAGTCGGTCATGGGAGAACAGCAACGGCGGGCAAGGACAGGCTCAAAAGCAAAAATCAAACGAAAGCAATCAAACGAAAGCAATCAAACGAAAGCAATCAAACGAAAGCAATCAAACGAAAGCAATCAAACAAAAAACCAAAGCAAAGCTCAAAACACCGACTACAACAAGAACCCAAACAGCAACAGATGCACCACGATTAGCTGATCCGCAGGCCAATCCTCTCGCCAGGATAGCGGGCTGGGACTGGTGGCCGCCAAGGGCAACGCGATCGCCCGGGGAATCGATCGACCCATCTGGAGATCGATTCGGGATCGATTTGAAATCGATGAAATGACCGCAAATTACCAAGGACTGCCAATCGTGGTGAAGCTGGCCCAATAGTAGGGGTGAGCTAGGGAAAAAGTCGCTAACTTGCTCGACTCCGGCGGCAAATCGACAACGCCACCGGGAAACACCAAGCGCCCATCTTCGGCTCGGGTTTGCCCCCGCAACATGGCAATTTGGGCCCGGCGCAGGGCTTCCGCTTTGATGGGAGCCGATCGCAGGGCATCATAGAACCCCGCCATCAGCCCCAAGGTTCCCTCATCACTCACATACCAGAGACTAGCCACCACGGATTTCACCCCCGCATCCACCGCAAAGCCCGCAAATCCCAACTCCGCCGACTCATCCCCGATCGCCGTGCGACAAGCGCTCAGCACCAACAATTCCACGGGCGGACTGCCCAACCCCAAGTAGCGCAAATCACTGACGGCTAACCGTCGATCCCATAACCGCACAAAGGAATCTTGGGGAGAGCCGGGCCGAAAATCCGCGTGGGTGGCCAGATGCAAAATCGGGAATGGGTTCGATCGCCGCTGACGTTTCAGGTTTTCTAAGTTGAACTCTTCATTCAGAAAGGTTTTGTCCCGGGGAATCAGCCGTTGGATCGTGGCCAGTTCCACCGGCACGGCGGGCAACGGCGGCAAATCCGTGAACTCCGAGGCCCCAAAACTGAGCACCGGGGCCGATCGAATGGGTTCAAACTGCGTATCGGTCAGGTTGATGCTGGGAATTAACCCAACGCTGTATTTCTCAATCAAAAACTGCTGGCCATCGTGCAACACGGACACGGGCAGCGATCGCATTCCGCGATCCATCGAAAAGGCGATCGTGTCCACCTGATGGCGCACCAAATCTTCGGCCACGGGCCCCACAATCCAGCGGTATAGCTGCTCGGCCGGGGGGCGGTAGGTGTTGCTGATGCGGGCAACGGGGGTGGTGATGGCGGCTCGCAAATCAATCACCGCCTTCAAAACCCGATCGCGCGGGGCCTCGCGCACCACGCGATAGATCGGTGGTGCGTCGGGAATCACCAAAATCACATCCAACTGCTCAGGGCGAGCGAAGGTATACAAAATCGCCGGTTTCAGGCCTGTTTTGGACTCCAAACGGCGCAACGTGCCCTGAAGATCGGGAAAACTTTGCACATCGTTGCTCAGGGCCCGACCCAGATGGCCGTTGGTGAGGGTGGTATAGAGTCGATCGATTTCCACCGCCGCCCGATCCGAAGCGCCGCCTTTCAGGTGGTCAATAATTTGCCGACGGGCCACCTGTTCAATGGCCGCCAAATTGTCCCCCGATTGCCCCCCGTTGCCCATGGGCCGTTGCTGCACGATGCGCCCCGCTTCCGGGTCAGGGCGATCGCCCTCCGCTTCTGGCTCCACAACGGGCGTGGGCGTGGGACTCGGAGAAGG
>NZ_LIRO01000100.1:0-13603 GCF_002742025.1 Limnothrix sp. PR1529 | reverse complement strand
GTGGGGCGGGCGGTGGTTGGGGCCGCTGCTGGGGCCGATTGGGTTGGGTTGGGTTGGCTACCGGTGGCTGTGCTTCCGGTGGCCCCTGTGCCGCTGTTGGGAGCAGCACCGGTTTGGCCGGGTGCTGCGCCGCTGGTGGTGGGAACCGTGGCCATGGATTCCAGGTTGGCGGCAAAGGGATCCGAAATGGGCACATCTCCGTTGCTGCCGCCGGTTGGCTGACTCGCGATCGAGCCGGAACCCGATCGGGAAGCATCATCACCGGGTAAGTCAAAACTGAGGGGCGACACCGGTAAGGGTGTTCTGGCCTCCGTTTTGGGCTGGGTTTGCTTGCCGGCCGTGAGTGGCAGGGCAATTAACACGATTGCCGTGCCCGCAACGCCAAGGGCGATCGACCGTCCCCACAGGATACGCCCAGGGGAAGCTGGACTAGACACCAGGGAGTTTGCAACAGATTTCACGATCACAGGTTGCCAACCCAACGTTGACAAGAAAATAGAACAACCTACCGAGTGTCTACTTTAGCTTACGGTTTCAAATTGCACAGAATTATTTCGGGATCGTTGTCTTATAGGCGCGAATCGCTGCTTGTGTGCCTTGTTGTGCGCCTTGGCCGTCGTCCAGGGCGCTAACCCGCTGGAAAATCTGATTGGCCAGTTCTGTCACCGGTAAAGCACAGTGACCGGCAGCTTCCGCCACCAAACGCAAATCCTTTTGCATGTGGGCGATCGCAAAGCCCGGGGCCAAATCCTCCGCCAAAATTTTCGGCCCCAAATTCGCCAAGGCCCAAGATCCGGCCGCTCCGGTGCTGCAAACCTCAATCACCAACTGCGGATCCAAATCCTGGGCAGCGGCCAATTGCAGGGCCTCGCACAGGGCCAGCATGTGACCAGCGGCCAACACCTGGTTGCAGAGCTTCACCGCTTGGCCGCTGCCGATCGGGCCGCAGTGGCGAATGGTTTGGCCCATGGGAGCCAACCAAGGGCGCGATCGCTCAAAATCCGCCAGCTCACCCCCCACCATGATCGTCAAGGTTCCCCGCTGGGCCCCCACGTCTCCCCCGGAAACCGGCGCATCCAAAAACCCAAACCCCAGCGATCGCAAGGCTGTTCCCAGCTCGATCGCGGCCACACTCCCGATCGTGGTGAAATCCACAAACAGCGCCCCGGTTCGCGCCGCCGCCGCCGCACCGCCCGCTCCCAACAACACCTGCTGCACATCGGGCACATCGCCCAAACAGGAAAAGACCAAATCCGCCTCGGCCACCGCTGCGGCCAGGTCGGGAGCGATCGCCACGCCCGCCGCCGCCGCTTGGGCCACCGTCGGGCGATCGGGCGTGCGATTCCAGCCCCGCACCGTTGCTCCACTCCGGGCCAAGTTGGCAGCCATGGCGCTGCCCATCACGCCCAATCCCAAAAATGCAATTTCGGCCATACTGTCTACTTCTTTGTTCCTAGTTCTTTGTTCCTAGTTCCTATTCTTTACCGGTCAGGATTCTTTGTTCGTAAGGAGTTCGTAAGGAGTTCGCAAGGAGATTGATGCAAGGGATCTGTGGGTTAGTTCCGGCAACAGCATCCCGATCGCAATCCCGATCGCACCCAAAACAATTGCTAATCAGGGTTCGATCGGGGAGGGGTACGGGATGAGCGATAATTGCCCTGGCGCTTGGGTTGCGCCGTTCCCGTTGTCTCCGTTGCGCACCATGTCCTACTTCGTTTCGCCCCGCTTCACCGAGAAAGTCGCCGTCCATGTGGTCAAGAACTTTCTGAACTTGCCCCGTGTGCCCGTACCGCTGATTTTGGGCATTCACGGCAAAAAAGGCGAGGGCAAAACCTTCCAGTGCAACCTGGTGTTTGAGCAAATGGGCATCGACGCGGTGCATATTTCTGGCGGCGAACTGGAAAGCCCCGATGCGGGCGACCCGGCGCGGCTGTTGCGGTTGCGCTACCGAGAAGCCTCGGACATGGTGAAGGTGCGCGGGCGGATGTGTGTGCTGCTGATTAACGATATTGATGCGGGGGCGGGCCGGTTCGATCGCCTGACCCAATACACGGTGAACACCCAATTGGTGAACGCCACCCTGATGAACATTGCCGACAACCCCACCAACGTGCAGTTGCCCGGCAGCTACGACAGCGAGCCGGTGCGCCGGATTCCGATCATCGTTACGGGCAATGACTTTGGCACGCTCTACGCGCCCCTGATCCGCGACGGGCGGATGGACAAGTTCTATTGGGAACCGACAGCGGCGGAACGGCTGGAAGTGGTGCGCGGCATGTTTGAGGGCCTGGGTTTGGCCGATCGCGCCGTGGCCGAACTGGTGGAAACCTTCCCCAACCAGTCCGTGGACTTCTTTGGGGCCATGAAATCGCGGGTCTATGACGACTTGGTGCGGCAGTTCATCCAAGACACGGGCTTGGCGCAGGTGTCAAATCGGTTGCTGAAATCCAAGGAAGCGCTGCCCCAGTTTGCGGAGCCACAACCGACCCTGGAGCAACTGAAGGCGATCGGGGCGGCCCTGGTGAAGGAGCAAGATCGAATTCGGGAACTGCACCTGGTGGCGGCCTACAATCCCCACGGCGAGGCCAATGCCGCCAGCGAAACGGTGAGCCAAAACGGCCAAGGCGAAACCAACGGGCTACAGGGTCGATCGCGCCCCTACAGTGCCACTGCCCAACCGGAGCCGATCGCCGCCGAACCGGCTGTGGCCACCCACACCCAAACCCAACCGATCGCCCCGGAAGCCAAACCCAGCGGCGTGCCCCGGCCCAAGCTGGAACCGGAGTTGCCGCCCTTGAGTGGCAATCCCGATTTGGAAGCGAAGTTGGAATATCGCAGCAGCCAGCGGCCGAAGTTGGTGCAGCCCTTGGGCCCGACGATTCGATCGCAGCTCGTGCCGATCGTTAACAACGGCTACCGACTGGGAATCGAGGTGGCCGACAAGCGCCACTACAACGCAAATTCCTGGCAATGCTACGGGACGGCGGAACCGCACCAGGAAACGGAGGCGATCGGGAAGTTGGAAACCTGCCTGGCGGAAAACCTGGATTGTTATGTGCGATTGGTGGCGATCGACCCCGATCGTAAGCAACGGATCCGCGAAGTGATCGTCCAGCGCCCGCAATAGCCCGACCCCAAATCTCGTAGGGGCGCAAGGCCTTGCGCCCGCCCCGATTTTCCCGGCCTTACGATCGCGCTGGTTGCAGGGTTGTGCCCAAGGCGCGCAGGATTTGCAGCACGTCGTAGAGTTCGTTGCCGGGATTGAGCAAGGAAAACAGGCGGGAGTTGGCGTAGCGTTTGGCTGTGCCGTCGGTTTTCAAAAACAGGAATTCGTTGCCGGTGGTGATTAGGCCATAGCTAGGGCGATCGCCTTGGGGATTGGCTAACAGATAGGCGAGGGCTTGGGGAATCGCTCGCAGGGCGGAAAAGTCGCTGCGTTTGGATTCGATCACCAGCACCCAGAGGCGATCGTGTAGCACCAACACGTCAATCCGGCCGCGGACGATCGCCCCTTGATCTTCGGCGGTAATTTCGATGCGGCTTTCGGTTTGAATCCGGAAGGGTTTTTGATAGAAACCGGCCAGGTCGAGCAGGGGCGCAAGCACAACCATTTTCACGCCGTCTTCGAGTAGGGGTGGGTCTTCGAGCAGGGTTTGAAAGTTCTGTTTGACGCGATCGAGCAGTTGTTGTTCGAGGGGGCTGAGGCTGGCTTGGGGCGATCGCCACTCGGGAAAAAAGTCGGCATCATCGGTCAGTTGCAACCCAAAGTCTTGTTTCAGGTTAATTAGAATTCTCCATCTAGCAAACTTTTGAGGAGTGGTAACAGTTGGGGAAGTTCAAAATTCACCACATCTTGGATGATTTCCAAATTGATAAAATCATACTCATGGACGACAAAATCTCGTAGCCCAGCCATTGCTTTCCACGGTATTTCCGGATGGTTAGTGCGAAACTCCATTGATAGGCGCTTGGTCGCTTCACCAATAATCGTCAAGCGCCGAATAACTGCATCATATTCTATCGTTCTGGCTTGGCTCCAATTGTTCGATCGAGTATAGTTTTGAATGAGTTCAATCGAATCAATGATATCGAGAATAGCTTGCTGATCTCTGCTCATTTTTATACTCTGGAGACTTTATAAATTACTTGAGCGGCGTTGAGAATCTCTTGGCGACGTAGGGGATTGCGGCTCATTTCAAGTCCCTTTTTACTAATCAAGTCAACTTTACGTTGCAGTAATTTTTCTAGTTCTGATTGCAAATCAAAAAACTTGAAACCATAGTGCGCTTCTGGGGCGCTTTGATAGAGCAAATCAATATCGCTTGGATCAGCTCCGGTAGCCCGAAAGTCTGAGCGCAATACAGACCCAAACAGCGCTAGTTCTACGATCGCCCATTTTTCACAGAACTGCGCGATCGCTTGGGGGCTGGTTTGCAAGCGTTGATAGAGTTCTGTCACCGAGAGACCAGAGGGCGGCATGGGGCGATCGAGTGGGGTGGTTGCTGTCTAGTGTATCGGGCGGGAAATGGCAGCGGCTAGACTGGGAGTGAGCAGCCGTGTAGGTTGGGTTGAAGCATGAAACCCAACGCCCGTCACGCTTCTATTATGATCGCGTTGGGTTTCTGGAGGTGTTGCAATGGCTGGGGATGTCAATTTTCGGCAGGCGATTCAGACGGTTTTTCAGCGGTATGTGGGGTTGGCGCGAACGGATCGGGGGGTGGAGCTGATTGCGGTTTGTGATGGGGAAACGGGGAATTATCTGTTGATGAATGTGGGGTGGTCGGGGCGCGATCGCATCCACAGTGTGGTGGTGCATTTACGGGCGATCGGGGAACAAATTCGGGTGGAGTGGAATGGCACGGACACCTTGATCGATGACCTGATTGAGTTGGGGTTGCGGGAGGAAGATTTTGTGCCTGCGAGTGCCCGATCGCCTCTGTCTGCGATCGCGGGTTAGGGGTTGGGAACGGGTGGATAGGGTTTGCCTTTGGCGGCGTAGTAGGCCTCAATTTGGGCGATCGGGCGCAGCATTGTAGCTTCGATATCTTGCCGCACTTCTCGAGACAAATAACAATCCGTATTCAAACATTCTGCCAATCGCAAATTGGCATCATGATATTTCCTTAAAAGATCTTTTTGTTGATCAGAAAATTGCCAATCATGACCGATATTGCGATACTCAGTCATTACGTGCCGCAGTTGATTAGTCCATGAATTTCCTTGTGCTATCCACCATTCTTTCTGTTTCTCATAGGGACAATTTGCGATTTCTTGAAATTGATTATTTAGATTCGTGATTTGATTAAAAAAAGATTCGCATTTTAAATCATTTATGTAATGAAGAATAAATTCAAAATCGAAACCAAAAGCCGAGTCTGAATTAAGTCCAGCACTGAGTCTAGTAGCACTATTCAAAATTCTATCTAACTTCATATCCAAATCAAGAGTATAATCGAGCTCCAAAGTTCTCGTACCATTGGCACTGTCTATGCCAGCAATAGCAATGGCAATAAAGGGATTTTGAAATAGGTAAAAAGCAATTGCGGCTGATTTTTTGTTAGGCAATTTTATTGGCTCTGCTTTTTCGTTTGCCCATTTCAAGAAATCTTGCAATCCTTGATTGTCTTTTAGTAGATCATCCGCTGTCTGTTTCAACGTTAGAATTAAGCTGTTACCTCGCCGAAGACTACCAGCCACCAATAGTGTAACTTCTCGCCAAGCTTTCTTTGTTAAATTCTGAGTTAGAAGTTGCCAATTTTGGCTGGAAACAATTTCTCGCGCAGCAAAATATTCATGAAAGGTCAGATGAGAAAAGGAATAGACCCCCCGTGCTCGTTCCGTGAGCAAGCCATGTTGAGCCACAATCGAGCGCAAAATGGCTTCGCTATCTAACCGCAAGGCTTCTGGATCGTCCTTGGCATCGGGCAAATTATGGATATAGTCCATGATTTGATCTTCCGCCACCCGTTGATCAAAGAAATAAGCTCCCTCTTGAAACGTTGCTAGCGCCAACTGCGAGAGCAAATCTTCCTTGCGATTAATTGACAGATTTTTATAGACCTGATCGCGCTGAATATTCCGCTTACCATCCCACTTTTTCAGCAGCAGATCCACACCCTCTTCATAGAGCTTGGCTCGATTAGTGGGGAAATCACCACTCTCGCCAAACACCAAGCAAAGCAAGGTCAGCAATAGCGGATTGCTAGCTAGCTCCAGAATCGGTCGTTCATTTTTTAGACGGACTAGGAATCGTTCAATTTTGGATAAATCTTGGTGATGAGTAAACCAATCAGTGACAAACTCTTGAATCTGTTCTTCCGAAAAATCTGCCACCTCTACTTCGGTAAAGCGTTCAAATGTGTATTCCTTGGCAGCAATTCGACAGGTAGCAAGAATATGATTTCCGGGAAAACGATCAACCCAATCCCGCATTTCTCGGATTGTCCGATTCGTATGAGCTGCCAACACCTCATCCAGTCCATCTAACAAGACCAGCGCTCGACCATTTTTCAGGCATTGATACAAAACCGACTCAGCATCAGCAATTTCGCACTTTGCCCACTGTTGCGATATGAAGCTCAGTAAGCTTGGCTCACCTGGAAACTCTGCCCATTCCTTGAGTGTGACAAAAATAGGCACAAGATCGCCTAAGAATTTTTCATCCAAGCAAGCAATTGTCAAATACTTCAAAAACGTAGTTTTACCCGCGCCCGGCCGACCCAAAACCATCAACGCCTGATGTCGGGTGACAGCATCTAAGCCCGAAATTTTCTCTTGGCGAACTTTACCTAGACAAAATCGATCAAACTCTTCAATTTCATCCAAATTTCCCAATAGTTCCGATGAGCTGAGGCGCTGATTTGCAGTCAGCTTTTCCAGCACATTCACTTGGGTGTAAATCGTGCCCAGGGCGATCGGCTGTTCCATATCCAGCACCCGCATCGTGCCGCACCGCCGCCGCAAGTCCGCCTCCACCTGCGATCGCACCCACGCCACATCGATCGCATCCGATGGCGGCTCAAATTGAACAGGCTCGATCGCATCGCCCCAAGCAACCTGCCAAGCCTTGAACTCCGCAATCAGTATCGGCAGCTTACTTTGCCCATCTCCCGCAATCCCAAACGCCTTATACAGTTGCCGCAAATGTTGCGTCACAGCCCCTGTGCTGCCATCGCAAACGTTTGTGGCAATCTTGGCCTTCGTTTCCCCGCGCACGATTCGCTCTAGGACAGCCTTTCGCTTGGGTGGCAACTTGTCGAAAATTTCTTTGGCGCGGGCTGGAGTCATGCTGAGAATTTCTCATCACCTCTGAGAATTTTCTCGCATCCAACATCTGAGAGCCAACTGTTTTTTAGTGGAGGAGTTCTGACAACAGGAGACACCTCCCAATGAAACGCCCGCAAATTTATCAACAACTGCTGATCGTTTCCGTTCTGTTCACCGCCCTCTCGGGTGGGGCCGCCATCCACCTGGCCAACCAGCCTCAGATCAATCCCCAACAGTCCGAACTGTTCCAAACCTTCAAAGGCCTGTTTGAAAAAGGCGTGTTGGGCATCGGCGGCCTGGTGCTGGGCAAAATGACCGGCTACTTTCCCGATCGCCCCCCCAGCAATCCCGACGACAACACCGATCAATAGAATCGCGGCCCCGCGCGACTTGCGGATCTCCGGCCAACGCACCGGCTCGTGATATCATCGAAAGTCGCGCTTTCTAACACCTAGACAGGCGCAAAATTTGTTGAACCTATTTATATGGACTGCCAAGCCAGACAGCAGTTGGGTGCAGCCGTGAACCGTTCCCGTGCGATCGCGCCCGCTCCCGTTTGGTCAACGCTTAGTCCGCCAATCGCCCACTCGGAGCTAGCCCAACCATGACCAAGCGTACTCTTGAAGGAACCAATCGCAAGCGCAAGCGTGTTTCCGGCTTCCGTGCCCGGATGCGGACTAAGAACGGTCGCCGCGTGCTGAATGCTCGTCGCCGTCGCGGTCGCGCTCGGTTGGCGGTTTAAGGATTGCTCACCGGCAGTCCGCTCCAGGGTGGTTGAGCGATCGCCCCTACACCCAAACGTGCATGGCCTTACCCCAAGCCTACCGACTTCGACATCGCCATGACTTTGACCGAGTGTATCGGCAAGGCAAACGGTATCGCAGCAAGCACCTAACCCTTTGGGTCTACCGGCCACCGGCAAGCCCCGCGATCGCCCCCAGCGAACCATCGGCGGCCGTTGCCCCCACGCTGCCCACCCTGGCCCCGGCTCCGAAAGTTGGCATCAGCATCAGCCGCAAAGTTGATAAACGCGCCGTTGTGCGCAATCGGCTGCGGCGACAAATTCACGGTATTTTGTGCCAGCACTTGCCGACCATGCCCCTCGGTTGGCTGGCGGTGATTAGTGTGCGTCCAGCCATGCCCCTGTGTCAGTACCCCCAAATTCTGCAAGAATTGGAGCAGTTGCTGACCGCCGCCAAGTTGGATTTGGAGCAAGCCAGCGTTTAGACCGTTGTGTTTGCGCTGTTGATTTTGCGCGATTCATCAGGGGCGGCGATCGCCCAATTCGCCCCATTTGGCCCGCACTGAACCTTACGAGCACTGGACTATGGGTATCAAGGAAGATGTTTACTATGAGGGCGGCCCCCACCGTGGCGATTTGATCGTCAACTTGCTGTTGGGTCTAACTGTGATTTGCCTGCCCTTAACCATCGGCTCGATCGTGCGGGCCTTTTGGTTGCGCTATCGCATCACCAGCCGCCGCATTTCAATCACCAGCGGTTGGCAAGGGCGCGATCGCTCCGATGTGATTTATCCCGAAATTCGCGCCGTTGTGGCCGTGCCCCGGGGTTGGGGTGCTTGGGGCGATATGGTGCTGACCCTCAAGGATGGTAGCCGCCTGGAAATGCGATCGGTTCCCAACTTCCGAGCCGTCGCCGACTACATCAACGAGCGGATCGGCGCAGCGGCCCAAACCGCCACCAGCAACCGCTAAACCGCCCGATCGCCCCCTCGCTGCTCATGTTCAACCCTCCTGCTTGCACGGCCTTGTGGCTTCCGGCGGAGGGTTACGTGTTGATTGGGCCGTGACGAATGGGGCGGCATCGGCGGCCCGCGGCCAGGGCGGTAGTCCCCACTTGATAACCACCCCCCAAGGGCCCCCACTTTGCATAAGCTGAAGTCACATCTTTGGGCTAGGGCAGCTCTGGTTCATGGGGTGAGCGTTCGGCTCGATCGAGTCACCCTTGGCCAGCCGCGCCGTTTTGCCTCCGTTTAACGAATCGTTGACCGCCCGTTGACGGTTTTTTGATAACTTTTAACAACTCGATCGCACAACCGACGCAACGCGCATGGATTTCGGAGTTGGATTTCTCTCAAACAACGTCATGCTGCCGATCCTGGATTTTTTCTATGGAATCGTGCCCAGCTATGGCCTCGCCATCATCGCCCTGACGCTGGTGGTGCGCTTTGCCCTCTATCCGATCAGCGCTGGCTCCATCCGCAGTATGCGGCGGATGAAGATCACCCAGCCGATCATGCAGAAAAAGATCAAGGACATTCAAGAGCGCTACAAAAGCGACCCCGCAAAACAGCAGGAAGAACTCAGCGCCGTTTACAAGGAATTTGGGAACCCCCTGGCCGGCTGTTTCCCGATTCTGGTGCAAATGCCCGTGCTGATTGCCCTGTTCACCACCCTGCGCGGCTCGCCGTTTGCGGATGTGCCCTACTCCGTGAATCTGCAAATTTTGCCCCAGGAGCAAATTGAGCGGGTGCAACCGGAAGCGTTTGCCACCCCGCCCAAGAACATCTACATTTCCGACAGCACCCACTATCCCGTGGTTGGGTTGCTGCCCGGTGGCACGCGCCTGGCCGTGGGTGACACCACCAAGCTGGAGTTCCAAACGCCTGAAGGTAAAACCCTGAACACCCTGGCCACAGAAGCCGGTGGGGACATTGATCTCTCGCCCAAGTGGCAGGTGATGAAGGGAGCCGAGCGGGTGCAGTTGGGCCCCAACGGTGAAATCACGGCGCTGCAACCGGGGGATGTGACCCTGCAAGGGACGATTCCCGGCCTGGCGGCGAGCAAGGGCTTCCTGTTCATCAGTGCGCTGGGCCATGTGGGCGCAGTGGACGATGAGGGGATCCACTGGGATATTGTGGCGATGGTGCTGCTGTTTGGTTTGAGCCTTTATGTCAGCCAATCGATTTCCAGCCAAGGGGCAACGGATAACCCGCAACAGGCGGCGGCCAATAAGCTAACGCCGATTATCTTTTCGGGGATGTTTCTGTTTTTCCCCCTGCCCGCTGGGGTGCTGATGTACATGGTGGTGGCGAACCTGTTCCAAACGGCCCAAGCGTTCATTTTGTCTCGGGAACCGCTGCCGGAGAATATCCAAAAGATGGCGGAAGCTCAGGGCATTGTGGATGTGAAGGCGGTGGCGGTGGATGGCGCGACGGGCCGGCTGCCGTTTGAACCCAAGGGCACGAAGGCCAGCAGCCCGGCGAAGAATCAGCCGAGCAAGGGCCCAGGCAACAAACCCAGCACGAACAACAACAAGCAAAAGGGCAAGTCGTGATGAGTGATCCGGGCGATCGGGGACGAATTTGGCTGGAGGGGCTGCTGGCGCGCTTGGGTTTGCCGACCCAGGTGCAAGCCCAGCACGACCCGATCGATAATGCGCTGAACTATTGGCTCACGATCGATGGTTCGCCCTGGTCTCCGGAGCAAATCACCAGCGTGGTGGGTGAAGCGGGGGTGACCCTGGATGCGATGCAGTATTTGGCGAATATGCTGCTGAATGTGGGGGTCGATCGGGATGACCATTGCGGTTACACGATCGAACTCAACGGCTACCGGGCCCAGCAACGGGCCGAGCTGGAGTCAGTGGCGGCCAATGCGGTGTCGCAGGTTCGTGAAACGGGGGAGTCGGTGGCGATCGACTCACTCTCCTCATCCCAACGCAAACAGCTCCACGCCATGCTCGCGGCCTACAGCGACATCGCCACCCACAGCGAAGGCCAAGAACCCCACCGCCGGTTGGTGGTGGCCCTGAAGTCAACCGAAGCCTAGCTTGACCCGCGCCGCTGGGCCTTGGGGGTTCGGCGGTTTGGGTTGGGCTGGCCATTCGGGAATGGCCCTCGGTCTGCTGCCAGTCCCGATCGCACCCATCTTTACCCTCCCCGCTGCGGGGTTCCTACCGTGGATTCGGTCTATATTCCCCACATCCTGAAGGCCACCAATCGGACGATCGGTTGGGAATTCAAGGATTTTCTGCCAGGCTTGGAAACCCTCACCCCCGTGCGCGGCAAGTTGCGCGTGGTTCACCGGGGCAATTTCCTGGAGGTGTCAGCCCAGGCGGAAGGAATTGTGACTCTCACTTGCGATCGCTGCCTTTGTCAATACAATCAGCGGCTGGTGGTCGATACCCAAGAGCCGATTTGGTTGGATGAGGCAGCAGAGTCCAAAGATTTACCCCTAGAACGAGAGATCAGCGCTGAGGATTTACAAGAATCCTTGTCGCCAACGGGTTATTTTTATCCCGAAGATTGGCTCTATCAGCAATTTTGTCTTGAACTGCCAGCCCAGCAGCTTTGTAGCGAAGACTGCCAAGGAATTTTGGAGCCGGAAGACGCTGCGGAAACGCAACCGGCGATCGATGCCCGTTGGTCGGCCCTGGCTTCCCTGAAGAACCAGCTCGATCGCTAAGGTGCAATCTTGTGACGGGTCTGGGCCCTGGCTGGCCTTGTAGCTAGCAATCTTGTGGCGAGTAATCTTGTGACGAGTAATCTTGTGGCTAAGGGCCTAGCGGGCTTGGCAACGGGGCGGCATTTCCATCAACGTCAAGGGTTCCAGCGGCGGATTGCCCACCCATTGGCGCTGAATCTCGCAATGACTCACCTGAAGGGCTGGGTTCGATCGCCCCTGAGCATTGACCTTGAGCTGAATTTGATAATCCGAGGGCAAATTGCGGGCAAAGGGTTTATTCACCAGCACCTGTGTCCAGCGTAGCGGCGTTAGCTCCGGGGGCGATCGATGCTCACCCATCACCCAAGCGGTGTCCGCATTGCCGCTGGTGTAGATGCGGTACTGCTGATTGAGCTTGGGCGACACTAGCGCACCCACCCGGGCTTGTAGTTCTGCGCCGTCGCGGGCAAACCGCCCATACTCCTGATAAAACATCTGCTGGGCCCGCACCACCGATCCCACCGTGGGCTGCAAGGGAGAACCACAGGCACAGGCCGGCGGCGATGCCACCCAAACCAGACCGCCCGCCAGCACCGTGCTCACCACCAGAGCGCTGGTCAGCCAAGGAGAAACCCGCCAAGCGAAGAATGGATGCTGCTGGCTGGGTGTTATGGGGCGATCGGGTGTTGGTTGTCCGTCGTTGGGTTGGTCGCCACGGTTTGCACCAAAATCCGTCTCAAAATCAGAACTTTGAAGATCAGAACTTTGATGCTGTTTCATACCGGTGCTTTTGAAGTGGGCTAAGGCGGCGGCGGGATCATGCCAGCGGGCCGGCGGCGCATGAACTAGCGCAACTTTTGCTTAATGAATGTCACAAGCTGGGTTAACTGCTTCTTCAGTTGATCCACTTCCGCTTGCAAGGTCGCCACCTTTTGCTCCAGGGCCTGGATTTCAGCGGCGGAAGCACCCGGCGCAGCCACGGGCGCGGCGGCCGGTGCAGCCACGGGCGGCGGGGCCACGGCTGGAATCCGCGAAGCAATCCGCATTGCTTCTTTGATGGATTCGATTAGCTCTTTCTTTTCAAAGGGCTTTTCGATGAAGGCAAATCGCTCGAAGGGTTCCGAAATTTTTTCGGTCACTTCTTCCTTGCGCCCCGACATCACCAGCAACGGAATCGCTTGCAGGTGGGGTTGGGTTTGAATTTCTTGATAGACTTCCCAGCCGCTCTTTTTGGGCAACAGGAAATCCAACATGATCAGGTTGGGATGTTCTTGCTGAATGAGCTGTAGCCCTTCGAGTCCGTCTTTGGCTTCGAGAACCTCAAAGTTTCCGGCTGGCAACATTTCTTTGACGCGCTGCCGAATCACTTTGCTGTCATCGATGACGAGGATTTTGTGTGTTGCCACGACTTTCTCCTTAGGCTTGCGTGCAGACGATTCGGGAGTGATAGGGGCGATCGCCCTTCAAGGGGGCGGCGCGCTGCATGAAAAGTTAGGAAGCGATCGCTCAAGACCGCATTCAGCCACCATCGGGGCCGAAAACAGGCTGGCAATGGATACCCCTGCTTAAGATACGAGCGATCGGGACTCTCCGGTAGTCTCCAGGGGAAATATCTGGAAAAATCTTTCCGAAAACTCCCGAAGACCGTTGCAAATCCTGGGGTTGAGTCCGCCAGGGATGTTCAGCGATGTTTCCAGGTCACTGGATCAACAGCCAAGGCCCTTGGGCATCTGCGATTCCAGTATATGGCGATCGTCCCGAGGTTTGAAAAGCCCCGCCGCTGGTGCGATCAGTTTCCCGATCGCGAGTGCTGCTTTTCCCAAGCTTGCCCCCATGCGCGATCGCCCGGCACGGCTCCCCAAAATCAGCCAACTATCGCCCCAAAACTGCGCCTTGCAATTTTCCCCCAAGTGCCCCCAAACGCCCCCAAGC
>NZ_LIRO01000029.1:0-1456 GCF_002742025.1 Limnothrix sp. PR1529 | reverse complement strand
CCCCAGGCCACCCCCCCAGCCAGGAAGCTCCCCAACAGCACACCGCCAAAGGGCTTGGCCCAATCGCCCCAGGGCAAGCCGCCAATGCGTCGATCGAGCAACCAGAGCAACGCCGCCATGGCCAGGGCATTCACCCCCACCGTGGCCAACACAATGCCGGCCGCGCCAAACCGAGGCACGAGCCACCAGTCCAGCAGCGCATTGAACCCGATATTGACCAAACTGATCCGAAAGGGCGCATTAGCATCACCCAGGGCATAGAAGGCTCGCACCATCACATCCCGCCCAAGATAAACAAACATGCCAATCCCGGCGGCCATCAAGACGCTGGCCACCAGTTGGGAATCGTTGCTGTTGAAGGCTCCCCGCTCGTAGATCACTTGAACGATCGGGTCGGCCAGGGCGATCGTCAGGCCGCTGAGGGGCAACATGGCAATCGCGGAAATCAACAACCCTTGCCGAAGCCGATCAATAAATACGGGGCGATCGTCCGCTGACCGGGCCAACACCGGCAACAGGGGCACAAGCACCACGTTGGAAACCAGGCCCAAGGGGGTTTGGATCAGCAAGTTGGCGTAGTTGAGGGCCGCCGCCGCCTGGGGCACAAAGGAGGCAAAAAATAAATCTGTGTAGAGATTAATCTGCAACATGCCGGAGGAGAGGGCCGCGGGCCCCATCACGCCCAGCACCGCTTGCACGCCCGGATGGCGCAGCGACCAGCGCAGTCGAAACCGTCCCATGCCCGCTTTGATTTGGGCGGGCAGTTGGACTAACCATTGCAAGAGGGCCCCGGCCGTGGTGCTGGCAGCCAACAGCACCCCACCCAGCGCCAGGGTTTCAGGGCCAGAGCCGCCCTGTTGCCAAGCGAACCAGCCGATCGCCCCGATCGTGACGATGCTGGACAGAACGGGACTGATCGAGGGCAGCCAATACAGATCGGCGGCGTTCAGCGTGCCGAAGCCAATCCCGATCGCCCCGGCCAAGAAGGCGATCGGGGCCATTACCTGCAATTGCAACACCGCCAGCTCACGGGTTTGGACTGCGGCGGCGGTGTTGTGGACGCTCAAGCCGGGAGCCAACAGCCCGATCGCCGGTTCCGCAAACACCACCAGGGCCGCACTCACCAGCAGCAAGGCCCCACAAACCACCGTGGTGACCGTTTCCACAATCACCGCCGCCTCCGATCGATCGCGCTTGGCCAACACACTGACCATGGCGCTGTGGAAGGGGCCATTGATGCCGCCCAACAGAATCAACAAAAAGCCCGGCAGCACGTAGGCATAGGCGAAGGCATCCACCACGGGCCCGGCTCCAAAGGCCGCTGCGATCACCTGTTGGCGCACCAGGCCCGCCACCTTGCTCAGGAGGGTGGCCCCGGCCACGATGCTGGCAATGGACAGGATCGATCGCCCGGTCTGGGTTGGTTCCGGGGTCGCCGGGGGCGGGGGTTCAGGGT
>NZ_LIRO01000078.1:0-9778 GCF_002742025.1 Limnothrix sp. PR1529 | reverse complement strand
GCCGGCCACCATGCCCACCCAAGGCCCGGACTGCAGCCACAGGGTTTGAGGGGTGGTGGGTCTCAGGGGGCGGGCCCGGGGCAAGGGTGGCAAGTAGCGTTGTTGTTGGTCTTGGGCCGCTCGATCGCTGGCTTCAAATTCCGGTTCCAATCGCCAGCGCACGGCCAATTCCGCCAGGGTGGCCATTCGCTGGCCCGTGAGCGGATGGGTGTGATTGAGCTGGAGCCAAGTGCGATAGGGATTGCGTCGGCCCCAGGCCCACAGGGGTTCGGGAGGCGCGATCGGGTGGAAGCTGCCTTCAATGGCGGCGCAGGTGGGGCTGAAGGGCAACAACAGCTCGATCGCCACCAACCAAGGGGATAGGGCCCGGTTCGCGATCGCCTGTTCCGCCACTGCCGCACCGCACTTAACCAGGGCCCGCGCCAGGGCATTGGGATCCCCCGTTTCGGCGGCCCCGAGCCGATCGGCTTCGGCCTGGCGCGATCGACTCCAACCAAACAGGGCCCAACGCTCCACCCGATACAGCCCATAGGCCAGGGCCGACAAACCCACCGCCCCCAGCTTGGCGGGCCAAAGCTGCCAGGTTTCCGCCAATTGCGCCGCCCATTGATGCAAACCATAGGGCAGCAGCAACACCACCGTGGCCCAACTGGCGATCGCGCTGTCGCCGCGATCAATTTGGCTATATTGAGCGGCCACCAAAGTTGCCAGTTCCCCATCACTCAGACCATCGATCGCCCCTTGACTAATGGCTAGGCGAGCTTGGGCCGGCAACCAACCATAGACCACCACCACCGGCAGATCCGTGGTTAGCAACCGGAGATAGGGAACCGGGCGATTGCGCGATCTCACCAGTCGCTGCAACAGGCGCGCCGTTTCCGGCCGCTGGGCAGACAGTTCTGAAAACTTGCGCGTTTGGCTGCCCCAACGGTGCATCACCTCATCCAACAGCCAGGGCGACCCCAAAAACAACAGCCCCAAGGCGATCCAAGCCGAAACCGAGGGATCATCGGTGATGTAGGGCGTGGCCTCTCCCCAAATGGGCAACCAAGGCAACAAAACCGACAGCCAATCCAACAGTTTGTTATAGGTGGCGGTTCCCAACAGGACAGACTGTTGCACGAGCCAGGCCAAAAGCACGATCGCGATCACCTGGCTCACCAACCGCTGTCCCCAAGGCCTTGGGGTCAAAGCCGTGCGGCGATCGGCTCGGCCCCCGTTGCGCCATTGAACGCTATAGGGTTCGGGGGTTTGGGCATCCGTCGCCGCCGGGGGTTGCGCTTCCGGTGCAGCCGTCTCCACCGTTGTCACCACCGCCATCACGGCCGGCGGGCGATCGGGATTGGGAGACAAAGGAGGGGAACCAGCTACGGCACTTGGGGGAAGATCCGATTTCGATGGGGATGTAGGTGCGGTTGCAGGGGCGATCGCCGGATTCGTCCCCGGGTCAGCGCTCGCAGATCCCGATGAGGAGGCCAAAGCAGAAGACCCCAAGGCTGGAGACCCCAAGGCTGGCGATCCGGGATGAGGATTCAACGCCACCCGCACCACCTGGGTTCGCTTCCCGATCGCCTGGGGATCCGTTAGGGGCACAAATCCCGCATTTCCCGCTTCCAGGGGCACAAATCCCGGATCCTCGGCAGCTTTGGGTTTTGGGGTGGGCGGCGGTGGGGGCGGTGGCTTCAGTTGAGATCGCGCTTGGGTTGCCCATTGACGCACCTGGGGGTTGGGATGGTTCAGCAGCGATTCACAAAGGGCGATCGCCTTGGCCCATTGCCCCACAGCTCGATAAGCCCCCACCAGGGCCGCCTGGGCCCGAGCCTGCTCTGCCCCCGTCAAGGTGGCGCTGGCCGTTTCCAATGGGGCGATCGCCGCCGCCGGTTGCCCCTGCTTTAGGGCCGTCAAACCCGCTTGGAGCTGCGATCGCGCCCCCTCTGCCCCCAACTCCGCCATAGTTTCAACCCAAAACTAGCCAACCCAAGACGCAGAATTCGACGGTTGCTCAACCGTTCAACTTCCGAATCCAAATCTAAAGGCTAGTGTGCCCATCAGGCTCCCCCGGCCGCCACCGATAGACCCGCAAATTGACCCGATCGGCTGTATCAAACTGCACCCCCTCCCGTTCCAGCAACGCCCGCTGCAAATAATCATTGCCCTGCCGAAACGGTGAGTAGGAAATTTCCCCCCGCGCATTCACGACCCGTTGCCAAGGAATGTCGCGATCGTCTCCCGCCACCCGTGCCAGGGCATAGCCCACCAACCGCGCCTTGCCCGCCAAGTTGGCCAGCTCGGCCACTTGCCCATAGGTTGCCACCTTGCCTGGGGGAATTTGCTGAACCACCGCATAAATTTGGGCATAAACCGTCATTGAATTGCCATTGCTCCTCAACCGCCCGATCGCTGTTCAATCCGATACTCAAGCCAAGATCAAAGCCAAAATCTAAAACCAGACTTTCAAGATATTCGCTAAGATTTCAGCCAGGTTTCACCTAAGGCTGAAAGCGGCCACCACCGCCACCAGCCATATTTTTAAATTGCGTAAACTGCGAATCAAACAATAGGCGAACTGTGCCCGTTGGGCCGTTACGGTGCTTGGTCAGCAACACTTCTGCAATTCCCCGGTCGGGAGTATCTGGGTTGTAGTACTCCTCTCTATAAAGCATTAAGATTAAGTCCGCATCTTGCTCAATACTGTTATGAACAATGATGTTATTTGCCACGAAATTGTGATGCTCTGGGACTGTTAAATCAAAAACCTCTTCTTCTCCATCTGGCTCGATCGAAACCACTTCATCCCAATAGACATCGCTATTAGCCAGATTTTTTAAGCTGCTCGAATCCAGAACTTCTGCAATTCTATTCAAACGTTCACGACTGAGATTCTGTTGATAAAGTGCTGTTCCACAATATCGAGTACCCAAAGCATTTTGGAATTGTCGCTGAGTCATTCCAAACTCAGAAATTATTGCCAAGATCTGGTTTGACCAAACTCTAGACGGAATAACATCTCGATTGGTATTCGCAGAATGTGAATCAAGGTATTCACAAACCGACTGTAGAGCAGTTTGTTTTCTAATGCCATAGGCTCCAACTTGTTGAACAAAGCGGCAAAGATCTTCATGACCTGTAACAACCACATGATATTGATCTCGCCCTTTACCCTTCTGAGAAATTTTCTTGAGCCTTGCATTGATGCCTAGTCTAAGCAGAAGTGTTTGTACGCCTTCTGCCAAGTGCCAACTGCTGGAAGAATAATAAGCAAGGGGGCGTAGATTTTTCCCACGCAGGAGATGAATCGAGCCGTCGGTAGCCCATAGGTGTTTCAGAAATTTGGCAATGGTCAAATCATCCTGACGAAACATCAGCTCTGGGATGTATTTTTCCCATGACCGCAATCCAAAAATTCCAAACTGATCTAGCCACTCTGCTACTGGATTCCGAACGCCATGCGTTAAAGGAGTGGCCGATGATAAATAGACTTGATACCAGTTTCGCTCAGGTTTAATGCGTGCTTGGATATTGTCGCCAAACACTTGAACCGCAAGTTCTTGAACAGCGGTTGCCAAGTCTAAATCCACTGTTGTGTACTGAATCGCGTGGCGCGGAAGAGTACAACCATCACCAATGAGATGACCCATCAGGGCAACTTCTGGCTGTGTGATAGTCGTAGTTTGATTCGGGGCAAGCTGGCGCGGCAGAGCAATTCTCATGCGCTGTTGCAAGCAATCGAGTCGCAGCCAACCATCTAAAGTTAGAAATTGATGGTTAGCCGTTGCACGAATTTGACGACCCAGACGAGTTGTTAAACGGAAGACCGGTTTAATTCCTGTTGAAAAAGCATGGCTAACTCGCTTAGACTCTAGTTTCCAAGTAATTGGATTTAAAGCCAATACAGAGAAGTTTTTTCGTCCAACGAGTTGACGAATGGGTACTCGCTGGCCGCTATCAGCCATGAGCACCAAAGTATCGCCGGTTAAGCAACCTGACTCGCGCAGATCCGACATCATTGGTCGCTTATTTGTTCGTGATTCTACGCTACGACTGAGCTGAGACAGGGCCAAGATTGGCACATTTAATTCCCGAGCCAGGGCCTTGAGCGATCGGGTAATTTTTGACAACTCCTGTACCCGGTTATCTCCGCCTCCTTCCATTAATTGCAGGTAATCAATCACAATTAGTCCCAATGCGCCGCCGCGTTCCGCTTGCAGGCGACGGGCTTTTGATCGCATTTCTGTAATTGAAATATCCGCCGTGTCGTCAATATAAAGCTTCAGGTTAGAAAGACCTTGAATGGCCGACCCAATTCGCCCCCATTCGTTTTCGCTAATCCGTCCCGATCGCAGGCGATTACTTTCAATTTGCGCTTCGCTGGAGAGCATCCGATACATCAGTTGCTCCTTCGACATTTCTAGACTAAAAATGGCGATCGGGAGGTTATGAATTGCAGCCACATTGCGAGCCGCATTCATCACAAAACTGGTTTTGCCCATTGAGGGCCGACCCGCCACAATGATCAAATCCGATCGCTGGAATCCCTGAGTCATCGCATCTAGATCATAGAAGCCGCTGCTCAGTCCCGGCATCTGAGATTCCAGGGCCCGACTTTCCAGCTCAAAGAATGCTTCCGAGAGAATCACCTCCGCAGAAGTCAAATCGTTTTTGGCTTTGGATTGGGTGATATTAAACAGGCGCTGTTCTGCGCGATCGAGCAATTTTGCCAACTCTTCCCTATTGTCAAATGCCAACTGCGCAATATCACCGCCCACGGAAATTAGCTGTCGCCGCACATATTTATCGGCAATCAAAAGGGCATAGCGATCAATATTGACTGCGCTAACGGTGCGATCGAGCAGTTGCGATATTTTTTGCGAGCCGCCTACTTTTTCTAAGAGGTCTCGATCCTTCAACCAAGTGGTCACCGATAGCAAATCCGTAGGATTGCCTCGGGCGTGCAATTCACGCATGGCTTCAAAAATGGTGCGGTGGGCACTTAAATAAAACGCCTCCGGTGTCAGAATTTCAGCAACGCGGTTCATCGCTTCCGGATCTAGCAAAATGCCGCCAAGGATCGACTCTTCCGCGTCAATATTTTGCGGCGGCAGTCGATCGCTCACGGTCGAAAAATCAAGCGACTCACTCATATTGCAAACAAGTTTGATCGATGGGTTCGCGATCGCAAAAATAAAGAAAATAGGGAATCTAATAGGAAATTCAGGGCCATGCGCATTCTGATCGGCACTATGCCACAGAAATGGGGGCTGGAACTAGCCAGACCCCCATGGGCGTGAGTTGCTCGGAATCCCGCTGGGGATCTGAGCGATGGATAGGATATTCAGGACAGGCATGATGGAGAGCGGGCCACCAGCGATCGACCATGAGCGATCGCCTAGCTGATGTGCCCAGCCATCCCGGCGGCAATCCTACTCGGCAATCACTTCGATCGTCGCCGTTGCCACCACTTCCGGGTGCAACTTCAGCGACACCGTGTACTTGCCCAGCTTGTTAATTTCGGGCAAGGTCATATCGCGGTGATCCAAATCGATCCCGGCGTATTCCTTCACCTTGTCAGCCACTTCGCGGGTGGTCACAGTTCCAAAGATCGCATCGCCTTCGCCCACCGACTTGGCAATCCGCAGCGTACCCACGGTAGACAGAGCCGTTTTGTTGGCTTCTGCGCGTTGTTTTTCTTCAATCTTGCGTTGGCGCTCGGCCTCGCGGCGGCGCTCCACTTGCTTCAAAATTCCAGGGGTTACGTTAACGGCTGCCCCCTGAGGCAGCAGGTAGTTGCGGGCATAACCGGGAGCCACTTCTACCAAATCGCCGGTCTTACCCAGCTTGCTAACGTCTTTGCTCAGAACTACTTGAACTCGCTTAGCCATGGTTGAGGATATCGTGTGTTGGGCTGTTGATGGGCGGGTCGCTGGGTAAGCACTCGGGCACTGCGCAATTACGGTGTAGGAGCGATGTCACGCGCACCGATCGCGCCCCACTCAACAAACTTTTAGACATTGCCAGACAAAAGGCAATTTCCAATATTAACAGCTATGTCGAGCTTGGCAGCAGTCTGAGGACGAAGATTCATCAGCGAAGCCTGGCGGAAATTGTCTAAATCCTTAGCGTGTGCCCGATCCCTGGCTGCGGCTGGGGCCGCCGGAGTCTGGAGGGGTGGGCGCTGGCTGTTGGGCGGCCGCTCGCACTAACCAACTCTGCTCGGGAGAACCGGCCAGGGCAAAGCGCTGGCCCCGACCCAGCCAAGACCAGGGTTCCACCACCGCCAACAGCCCCCAAGCCAAAATCACCATTCCTTTGATCAGGGGTTGCGATCGATCCAGGATCGCAGCGGATCGACTTTCGCCCATGACCAATCTTGCTGATTCCCCTTCCGATCGGTGCATGAGTCGTTGGGGGCGAACCACTGTCCTTCGATCGCAACAGTCCAACATCACAAACCTCCCTAGTGCTTCAAAAACACAAATTAAAGGGCGAAGCTTAACAAGCAATCAAACCGAAACTGAATGGTTAATGGTGATTTTTGAATAGCAATGATTCATTTCAGGCATTCATTTCAGTCATTTATTTCAGTTATTCATTGTTGCAATTCATTAAAATAATAAATTGCAAATCATCAATCGCAAATGATTGATCACAAGCGGCTGATTACAGCGGTTAACAGTATGGTTCACAGGCTGATCACAGTTGGTCACGGTTGGTCAGAACCGCTACCACCCCAAAAAATTGATGACCTAGCGGGGGATGCTCCCGATCGTGATGTTGGTTTCCAAACAATCCATCAAATTACGAAACAATAAACAAACATCATGATCAGAGTGATCTTGACTGATCTTTGATTGTCCAAGCTTGATGATGAAAACTAAGTTAATGGAACCTAATTGGCACAAACTCAGTCAGTGGTCATCAAACTCAGGCTTTCAAAGGTTGCAATCAAGAGTCGTAACCCAAAATTGCAGCTTCAAGTTACAACTTGTAATCGCGACTCAGAATCTTGACCCCGAATCTCAACTCAAGATTGCAACTCAAGATTGCGGCTTAAAATCGCAACTTTAGGGCTGCTTCTACGGTTTCGTGGGCAAGCTTTGGAGCTTCGGTTTTAGCACTGATTTTACGCATTGACCATAGCCCTCTAGTAGTACCGTAGAACGGATATGGGTAACTCATCAGATCTCTTGGGAATTCTGAAGAAAATCTTAATATCCACCATCATAGCCACTACTAGTCTGGTGAATTTCCTGTGCCTCGACCGCTAATTCACCTCGGCACAAAATACCTGAAGCCTTTGCCAAAGCTGGGTTTCCAGGATCAGCAGGTGGGTTTTCTTATATCTGATAAATTGCTCAATTAAACCCACAATCATTCCCGACTACGGCCCCATCGGGCCGAGCCGCAATCGTCGTCCAAGCTCCGTGCTCCTATTCCGTACTCCCGTTCCGTGCCCCTGTTGCGCCTAAGTTTCCCATTCCCAATCAGGGCTAATCATCGAAGAAAAATCCGGTTCATTAGCCCTGAGCGGGATTGGTTAAACTTTTTGAGCAATCCATGACATGGGATTAAAGAAAATACCAAATTTTGGCGAAAATTCGTAAAAATTCAGGGGCGATCGCCTGTGGAAATCCTGCAAGTGATTAATGGTTGGCGATCGGCGCTTTTTGCTGCGGCTAGGCTGCTTGTTGCGGTTATTGATTTAACCACTCCATGAGTTCGGCGGGGCTGAGTCCCAAATCTTTGGCCAGGCGATCGGTGTCGCTGCTGCCGCCAGCATCGCGAATTTCGGCCAGTTCTTGCGCCGATCGCCCCACAATTCGGGCAATGTTTTTGAGCTGCCCGTCATTAATCGGCCGCCCTTCGTAAATATCCTTCAGCTCGGGAGGCGAAAGACGATAGGAATCGCAAAATTGCACAAACTCCTGGCTCCCCATGCCCAGGGCGGCTTGGCGATCGCGCAGCAGATAGGCAATGGCACGGGGGCCGCTGGTGGGGCGAATGGTGGTTTCCAAGTACCGCAACATCAGTTGGCCCACCTGTTGGGAGTTGCCGCCCATTTTGGCCACCATGTCGGAGCAAAGGCGCTTGAAAGCTAAGCGCAACACGGTGTTGGTCGCTTCTAGTTTCTTTTCGCGATCGAACAGCTCAGACAACTGGTTAGCAAATTCACTGGTGCACCATCCCACCTCTTCGCCGTTGATGGTGAGGCTGGAATACCAACGCTGGGGGCCAAATTGCACCTTGGGGCTGTCTGTCGCCACGATCGTCTCCTTATGCAAACGCAGGTATATGCAGGGCCTGAAAATCCTGAAAACACTGAGCGGGTTGGGTCGATCGGGGTTCGGGGCGTTGGCGACGCAGAATTCTGAATTCGCAGCTTGCCTTGGCCTTGGTCGATGCAACCCTCTCCATCATCATCCATGATCCACTCTGACCATTGAGAGATCATCTCAGAGATTATCCCCGGCCCTTCAGCATCATGGATGATCAAAACCAGGGACGATCAGACGATTAAATGATTTTCTAACGATTTTATGGACGATTGAATGCTGATTGGATGATTTGTTAATGATTATGGGGATTTCAGGCGAAACTGGCCGCATCCGCCACCGAAAGCCCCAACCACGAGCGGCGGCCGAAACGCCCAAAACCGCTTTTTCGATGTTTTGCAATTAACTCTCGGGCAAATTGGGTCGATCGAGGGGCCGACAAAAGGTTTCGACTCCTTGATGGCTGACCCACAGAACCACGGGCAACAGCAACACGGCCGGACAGGGGGGCTGATCATCCAAATAGCCCAGGGTGGCTGCGATCGCCCCTTGGGCTAGGGATTGGCGAACCGGTTCTTGCACGCAGAGCCGGGCACGACATCGCTTGGCCAAGCCTTCCAACCAACCATCACTGCGATCGGGCTGTTGACCGGCCCGAATGGCCAGGGCGATCGCCGCATCTTCGAGATCGCCTTCACAATCTTCAATCTCTGCCAGAGCCTCCAAAGCAGTGGGATATTCTGCTAACTCAACCCGCAGTTGGGCGATCCTGTCCGTTGACACTACCAAACGATTTTCGTTGCTCATAAAATCCGCAATTCGTCCGCAATCGATCGGCCTGCCTCAGTCCAGCACCCGCGAGCTAGAGACTGGCGACCCCTTCTAGCAACCAACATCAACAGAAATATCAAACAGAAAAATCAACCAGAAGAAATATCAAACAGAAAAATCAACTCATCAACAAAAACGTTAGCCAAGCCCATGTACTCAACCATTGACTCAGCCCATGTACTCAACCAACTCAGTGATTTGGTTCGTCTAGTCCGCCGGTCAAGGCCAATGGTCAAACCCATGGGCCACTGCCCATTTAGTACAAATACACTTCGCCCTGTTCGGTCACGTTCACGTAGTTCACATCGTGATCAATGTTGTCGGTGGCGGTTAACACCAGCTCCAGATCGCCTTGGGGGGTCACGGTGGGGCGAGCCAACAGAAAACCGCGATCGGCCCGATACAACACCAGATTGCTCGGGGTGGGCAACATCTCCAAAACGCTGGTGGCGCGATCGGGAGAGTCTAGCTGACCGGTCAACAGGCGATCGCCCGTTACGCCAATCACCTCAAAGGCCACCTTGGCATTGGTGAAATTCACTAACCGCACAGTCACCTTGCCACCCTTGAGGGCCAAGCGCGAGGCGGGCAATGGAAAACGAGCTGGCAAGGGCAGCCGGTTCGCTTCGGCGCGCGTGTTGGGGCTGTTGGGCACGGCGCGGGCCGGTGCGGGGGTG